>CALGQU010000234.1 GCA_937959125.1 uncultured Croceitalea sp. | reverse complement strand
AATCATGGTTTGTAGTGCTTTATCCATATCCTTTGTTTTTGGTTATGAGGTCGTTATATATGACCGTTGTCAAAGCGAGGTAGGGGATTAACCGCCGGGTTTCTTGTTTACGGAAATATAGCAAAAAATAAAGTAGTCCATTGAATCAAGCCTAAATGCGGTCATTGAGTAATATCAAAATGGGTCATTGAGCCAAATCGAAATGCGTCATTGAGCCAAGTCGAAATGGATTTTAAACTGCTTGTTGGTAGTCCGTACTTATAATTGCTCCACAAGCTGGATGTTGTTTCCGCAGGTATCATTAAAAACGGCCACTTTTACCGTCCCCATTTCCGTGGGCTGTACACTGAATTCCACATCGAGTTTTAGTAATCTGTCGTATTCTTCCTGTACGTTTTCAACATCAAATTGGGTGTAGGGATACCCTGCCTCCATTAACGCATCTTGAAAGACTTTACAGGGTTCAAAATGAAGCGGGGCAGGTTCCAACAACAGTTCTGGACCATCTTGCCATTCTGGGGAAACCAAGGTCAACCATCGATTTCCGCCTCCCAGCGGGAGATCTTTCTTTTTTAGAAAGCCTAATTTTTCCGTATAAAATTTTAACGCTTTTTCTTGATCTCTAACCGGAATGCTAATGAGTGTTACTTTCATCCTTATATGTATTTACCGTCCAAAGTTCAGTATCCTGAAGCTTTTTTGCTTCTCGAAAATTGCTCTTTTTGAAATGCCGTAGGTGATTTCCCTGTTTTTGCTTTAAATACGGTGCTGAACGAACCTAAACTTTCCAACCCAACGGCAAAACAGGTCTCCGTGACGGACATCCCATTGCTAAGGTGTTCCTTGGATTTTTCAATACGCGTATCAATGAGGTATTGTCTAGGGGTTTGTCCATAGTATTTTTTGAACAAGCGTAACAAGTGGTACTTGGAAACATGTTGCCTGCGGGAGAGCGCGTCCAAATTTAAGTCGACCTGGTAATTGTTTTCAATGTAATTGCGAATTCCAATTACGGTATTGATCTGTCGTTCATTGGCATAAACAATGCTACGGATATTATGCAGTTGTTTTTCGTAAAAGGTCATTCCCAAAAAATGCGTTTAAATTTGTCTTGGCTATAGGTTGCTTACCCGCTACTGATACTTCTACCAATACGCGCGATAAGCAATCATCCGCTATACCCATAGCCCCTTTTTCAGTCCGTTTCCTGTTTTCTTTTACTTTGTTACACAAGTCTATATGGCGCTAAAGGGTCTTCCTTTTAAAGATAGTAAAAAAGAAAAGTCGTGCTAAAAATTCACCAGGATTTTCAACTAGTGTATGGTAGCTAGAAGTTTATTTCCCTTCTTTACTGGTCCCATAGCTCATAAATGGATTTTAATTCCGGATAATCAAAACCACTTCTAATGGGATCATGCCCGTTGGCATACCCGATGATCACCCCGTTTCTAACTATAATGTTAAGTCCATTTTCTTCCCATTCCGGATAAAATGTGATCAACCCAAAACGATGGTCCCAAATTTCTGGAAACAGGCATGTGCGGTATTCTGGTTCCCCAATGGTACGCCAACAGTCCTCTTCATTATATATTTCGTACAATTCTTGCTGGCGTTTTCTATTCAACCGTTGGTATTCCTTCTTTGGGATTTCCCCTTTGTCATACAGTTCATCATCGGCGTATAAGGTATAGGATCCTATCTCCAAGTCTCCATAGCGATTAAAACACTTCCAGATGGTGTTTCGTACCGTTTCAAGCTTGGATGGCTCCAGCTGTATCAAATCATTGGAAATAGCGATTATCCTATCCGTTATGCCCTCTTTTTCATCAACTTGGTCCAAGTCTTCAGGTATCACTTTTAAGGCAATTTCTTTATCAAAAATTTTGCTAATACAAAAAGCACAAATCCCTCATCTTCCTTATTGAATTTTGCTTCTTTCCGGAATTTTTCTTTGGTTATCATTGGTGTGTTAGGTGACTCGGCGTATTAGCACTGCAATAGCAGTGGGTTCGTTATTTTTAGAAATATAGGGAAAAACACCCAAAGCTCAGGAGAAGGTCTGCCAGAATCGGGACGGTAATGATATGACATTCACACTTGGCTGTCTATCCAAAAAATCTAAAGGGTTGTATCACGGTTACCCTTTTTAGCTGCTAGTTTTTATACTTAAAATTGGTAGTTCCATTTCCGCGATAATTTCACTTGCATTTTCCTTTTCTAATATTCCTTTTCCCTTTTCAATCTCGTTAAATATGTAAGTCGATAAATCCTGTCCAAGCATTTCCGTTATGACCTCTGATGGATTCAAATTTAAAGTGTCAAAAATGTAAACTTCATTCCCGGTTAATTGGTTTTTTATAAGGAATAATGGTTTTTCCTCAATGACTGCAATTCCAAATGAGTTCTCCAACTTGGAAAATTCGCCTAATTCCAATTCCTTAATTTCTTGGCTAGACAAGAGGCCGTTTACAAATTCATTAAATTTTGAGGTGTCCTGATTTATTTTCAATCCCCCACGCTGCCGCGCGAATCCCTTCGCGTGGAACCTACACTACCCTTGCTAGCGCTCGTCTGCGACGAGTGCTGTAAACAATAATGCAATATAACTTTTAAACCAGACGAAAGGTGTATTGTTTTCTAGACAAAGAAACCCATAGCATCGATATCTAAAACGGTATGGTCATCTTCAAAATTTCTGGCACTGGAATATTTCCAATCTCCTATATTGGTTACAAAGCCACTCTTTACAGGATTGTTGTGAATGTAATCTACCTTTTGTTTAATGACCTTTTCGCTCCATAGCTCAATAGGCTTGTTATGGTGCTGCCAAAATTGATATTTCGTAACATTACCCTGTTTTTTCCCTGCCCGCTCAAACATCCATAGCAACCATTCTTTTTTGCTTTCCTGTGCATTACTTTCTATAGCTTCTATCACTTTTTTGGAGGTATGCTTTTTAAAGTCCCTTAACAGTTCCATTGGCTTCCCATTGGAAGACCTAAATATAAAATGCACATGGCTTGGCATAAAACAATAACAATATAATTCCATGCCCTTTTCCTTTCTACAGTAATTGACGCTATCTACCAATACATCAAAATATACTTGCCTAGTAAATATATCTAGCCAGTAAACCGTAGCAAAGCTTACAAAATAGTGACCATGTTTGTTGTGAAACTTATACTTTCTACTCATACCACCAAAATACAAAAAGCTATACTTTACAGCATAACCCTTGTTTTTCTTGCCCTGCTAGTAGAGGTTCTCTTTGCTTACTCGGTACGGCACCCGTCATGCTTCGAGAGCCTCAGCACAGGAAGACAGGCGCTAGCGGGGGTTTTTCTTACTCTTAGCTTACTGTGGACGTCACTCGTTACAAACGAGCGCTAGCGGG
>CALGQU010000233.1 GCA_937959125.1 uncultured Croceitalea sp. | reverse complement strand
AGAATACCAATGGGATTTTGGGGACGGAAATACCGCCAATGGACAAAACAGCAGTCATACCTATGTAGAACCCGGGGAGTATACCGCAACCCTTACGGTTGTTGATGCAGGAAATTTAATGGATAGCGCAGATATTCTTATCCATGTACAATCCTTACCACCTCCTCCCATTGCAATGATTACAGCGGATATCGTTAACGGTACCGCGCCTCTTATGGTAAACTTCGCCAATAACACGGAGGAAGAAATAGAAGATGATCTAGCATATTTTTGGGATTTTGGTGATGGTGTTACCTCCACAGAGCAAAGTCCGCAACACACCTTTGAAACTTTAGGCGCTTTTACGACCCGTCTCACGCTCCGGGATATCCATGGGCGTACAACTCAAGATTCCACAACGATTACCGTTAATGCACCCATAGTAGAAGACGTAGTACTTACTGGGGAACTACAAAAATGGCATAGGCTAACCCTAGCCTTTAATGGTCCAGAAGTGTCGGAGTTGGATGAAGAGAACCCTTTTCTTTGGTATAAGCATACCGTAGCGTTTACCTCCCCTAGTGGAAAGGTATTTTCCGTACCGGGATTTTTTGCCGCAGATGGTAACGCATCAGAAACCAGTGCCGAAGCGGGAAATAAGTGGCATGTGCGCTTTACACCCAATGAAGAAGGTATTTGGACCTACACTACCTCCTTTAGGTATGGTGAGAATAGTGCTATAACCGATGACCCCAACTTTGGGACACCTGTATTCTTTGACGGTATATCTGGAGAGTTTACCATAACGGCATCAGATAAAGAACCACAGGATAATAGGTCTAAAGGAAGGTTGAACTATGTAAACGAACGCTACTTGCAATTTGAGGAAACCAAAGAATATTTTTTAAAAGCGGGGACCGACTCCCCAGAAAATTTCTTGGCTTTTGAAGATTTTGACAATACCATTGCCTCAAAAAATTGGGCACCCCACATCCAAGATTGGCAAGAGGGAGATCCAACTTGGCAAGGCGGAAAAGGTAGGGGAATCGTTGGCGCCATCAACTACTTAGCCTCTAAAGGAATGAATTCCTTTTCTTTTTTGACCATGAATATCAGGGGAGACGGTAAAGATGTATGGCCGTGGAGAGGGGATGCCAATGAGTTGTTCGTAGATCAGTCCGAAGAGGACAGGGAAAACAGGACCCGTTATGACGTTTCCAAATTGGAACAATGGGAGATACTTTTTGAACATGGTGATAACAATGGCTTATTCTTACATTTTAAACTACAAGAAGTTGAAAACGATCGCATCTTGGACAGTGGAGATCTTGGTATAGAACGTAAATTGTACATGCGGGAGTTAATAGCCCGTTTTGGTCATCATTTAGCGTTAAACTGGAATCTTGGTGAAGAAAATAGGCAAACCGATCAACAAAGGAAGGACATGGCCAATTACATTGCCAACATAGATCCCTATCAACATCATATTGTGGTACATACCGTACCAAGCGAACAGGAAGAGGTCTACCTTCCTCTTTTGGGGCCGCAACATCCATTTACTGGAGCTTCTGTGCAATCTGGGGTAAACAACATTCATACGGACGTAAGGAGATGGGTAGAGCAAGCCAGTCAGTCCGGTAAGGAATGGGCCGTGTCCAATGATGAACAAGGAGGGGCTAGAAAAGGGGTTACTGCGGATGCCGATTTTGATGGAGAAAAAGGAACAGAACCAGACAATAGAATTGAAGTTGTGCGCAAGGTACTTTGGGGTACCCTAATGGCCGGTGGTTATGGTGTTGAATATTATTTTGGAAGCGATACCGGGGAAACCGATCTAACCGCACAAAACTTTAGAAGTAGGGAAACCAAATGGGAAGACGCCAAAGTAGCTTTGGATTTTTTCCACGAAAACCTGCCTTTTACGAAAATGAATTCGATGGATGCGTTGATCACCGGGGATACTAATTTTTGCTTTGCAAAAGAAGATGAGATTTATCTTTTATACCTAGATAATGGTAGGGAGGCCGTATTTGACCTCACCCAAGTAAGCGGGAGTTTCATGGTACAATGGTTCGATCCCCTAACGGGATTGGAGATTACCCAAGAAAATAGTACGTCCGAAGTTTTTGGGGAACAATTGAACACATTACGTTCCGGTATTGAAGGTAACAGGGAAGACCTGCTAGCTTTAGTGAAAAAAAATCTTGAAGCACCCATAGCTGTTGCGAACTCCAATTTTAATGAAGAAGAAGCCCCTGCCCTAATACAATTTGATGCTTCTGGATCCTCTGATAATGGTGAAATAGTTAGTTATGCATGGGATTTTGACAATGGACAGACCTCTTCAGAAGTTAATCCTGAGGTACTATTTGATCAGGCCGGCACGTACACTATCCAGTTAACTGTAACGGATAACGATGGATGGCAAGGGAAGGACATTATCGAAATTACCATCTTAGGTGATGCGCAAACCGCTCCGTTTACCTTTATCTCTACGGATGACAACCTAGATTTCTTACCGATTTCCAATGATATGGAAATTTTAATAGATCTTCTTGAGGGTAAGGATTTGAATATCCGCTTTAACGGAAATGAAAGGGAAATTTCAAGTGTTCAATTAGCATTGGACGGGCCTATTAGTGCGGTTATTTTGGAAAACAACGCCCCTTATGCTTTGTTTGGTGATGTTAGCGGGGTCTTTAAAGCTTCAAATATTCAATTTGTTCCCGGCACCTATACGCTTACCGCCATGACCTATAGTGCCCGTAGGGCAAGAGGGGAACTCCTGGAAACAGTTACCGTCAATTTTACCATACTAGAAGCGCTTCCCAATGAAGTGCCCGTTTCCATTCCAACATCGGATATTTCGGAAGGTTTTGCCCCATTAACGGTTAACTTTAATGGTGATATGTCCCAAGATGATAAAGGGATAGTACGCTATTCTTGGAATTTTGATGACCAAAACATGTCCACAGAAGAAAATCCAAGCCACACCTTTGATCTTCCAGGGATATATAACGTAACATTGACCGTTTCCGATGAGGAGGGACTGGAATCTACGGAAACCCTTGAAATAAATGTGTTTGAAAATCTACCTCCTATGGCAGAAATAGATGCTTCTGCTTTTGAGGGTATTGCACCGCTCCAAGTAAATTTTGATGGTGCTCCTTCGTTGGATGATTTTGGGGTCGTTACCTACGAATGGCAGGTAGACGGTACCGTTTTTAATACGGAAGAACAAGCTTCTTACCTATTCGAAACTGCGGGAGTATACCAAGTAAGCCTTATCGTTACAGATGAAGGAGGTTTGACGGATATGCGCACTATTACCATAAATGTATTGGAAAACCAAGCACCGCAAGCGGTCATCAATGCAACCATTGTTGAAGGTGAAGCATTGCTCACGGTACAGTTTAACGGTGAAAGCTCATTGGATGATTTAGGCATTGCGTCCTATTTATGGGATTTTAACGATGGTTTTACCTCAAACGAAATCAATCCTTTGCATGAGTTCCAAAATGCAGGGACGTATACGGTTAGCCTAACGGTAACGGATACGCAAGGATTAGTGGGAGCTGTAACTACTGAAATTATTGTGGAGGATCCCGTGACGGAAGAAATTGCCCAATTGGAAAATAGAATCTCTGTAGCTTCCTTGACAAAAGAGCCAAGTGGATTGGATTTTTATATCGGTGAAAATTCGGCGAAAGACATCGCCACTTTACAGTTTTCAAAAAGGCCTTCGCCGCAAACCCAAATCAAAGTGTACTCGCTACAAGGTAAAATGGTTAAAAACGAATTTATTTCCCATACTTCCAAGGATTCCCAGTATACATTGGACATCAACGGCTTACCTAACGGCTATTACCCCATAGTGGTGACAACGCCCAATGGGGAACGACTACAACAAATGATGGTCGTACAGCACAATTAAGTTTTTAACTTAAATATGTAGAAATAGTAGTGCCGATGCGTTCATGGATATTGGATACATCGGCCTTTTTAAAGGGTTCTCCCATAATGCTCTCGTACAATTCAATATAGCGCTCGGAAACCGACCTAATATAAGCATCGCTCATTTCCGGAACGGTCTGCCCTTCCAAACCTTGAAAACCTTGGGCTATCAACCATTGCCTAACAAATTCTTTGGACAGTTGCTTTTGCGATTCTCCCCTATCTTGGCGCTCTTGATATCCATCAGCATAAAAATACCTGGAGGAATCCGGGGTATGGATTTCATCGATAAGCACGATTTCCCCATCCTTGGTCTTTCCAAACTCATATTTCGTATCTACCAAAATCAAACCTCGTTTGGCGGCCAATTCCGTTCCCCTAAGGAACAGGGCACGAGTGTATTTTTCCAAAAGTCCGTAATCTTCTTGGGATACGATGCCTCTTTTTAAAATATCGGCCTTGGAAATATCTTCATCATGATCTCCCTTCTCTGCTTTGGTAGCCGGCGTAATAAGCGGTTGGGGAAATTGATCGTTTTCCTTCATGCCCTCTGGCATAGGCTCGCCACACAACGTACGCTTTCCTGCTTTATACTCCCGGGCCGCATGTCCGGACATATACCCGCGGATAACCATTTCTATCTTAAACGGTTCGCAGGCCTTACCTACGGCAACATTGGGATCTGGGGTAGCCATGAGCCAGTTGGGAACAATATCTTCTGTTGCCTGCATCATTTTTGTGGCTATCTGGTTTAAGATTTGGCCCTTATAAGGGATACCCTTGGGCATGACCACGTCAAAAGCAGACAGTCGATCGGTGGCCACCATAACCAAAATATCGTTTTCCAAGGTATAAACTTCTCTTACCTTTCCTTTGTACACGGATTTTTGACCTGTAAAATGGAAATTGGTATCCATTAGGGTATTTGACATCTTCAATTAGTTTTGGTGCTCAATATTTTTATAAGCGTCAATTACTTTTTTGACCAACTTATGACGAATAACATCCTTATCATCCAAGTAAATGATACTGATGCCGTCGGTATTCTTTAAAATCAACAAGGCTTCCTTCAAGCCAGAAATAACCCTACGTGGTAAATCTATCTGTCCTGGATCACCTGTAATCAAAAATTTGGCGTTCTTTCCCATTCTGGTCAAGAACATCTTCATTTGGGCATGGGTAGTATTCTGTGCCTCGTCCAAGATAACAAAAGCGTTATCCAAGGTGCGGCCACGCATAAAGGCCATTGGGGCAATCTGTATGGTACCGTCCTCAATATATTTCTCTAGTTTTTCTGGCGCGATCATATCCCTGAGTGCATCATATAAAGGCTGCATATAGGGATCTAGTTTTTCCTTTAAATCCCCGGGCAAAAACCCTAAATTCTCCCCTGCCTCTACCGCTGGCCTCGTCAATATAATACGGCGTACCTGCTTTTCCTTTAAAGCCTTCACGGCTAAGGCTACGCCCGTATATGTTTTACCGGTCCCCGCAGGGCCAATGGCAAAAACCATATCGTCTTTCTTACTAGCATCGACCAGCCTACGTTGATTGGCCGTTTGGGCCTTGATCAACCTACCGCTAACCCCATGCACCAACACCTCATTGCTAGATTGCGAAGCGTTTTCTTGTTCCCCATTACTGGTCAAAACACGTTCAATCGCATTTTCATCCAATTTATTGTATTTGGCAAAATGTGAGGTAAGCATATCAAAACGCATATCAAACTCCTCCAGCATTTCTTCATCACCGTACACCTTTATCTTACTGCCACGGGCAACGATTTTAAGTTTGGGGAAATACTTTTTTAAAAGTTGAATGTTTTCATTCTGCTGCCCAAAAAAATCCCTTGGGCTGATATCGGTAAGTTCTATGATTAGTTCGTTCAAAAAGTGTCGTCTATTAAGATTGTATGTTATTTAGAAAAATCCTTCTTCTTTTTGTGTAATTTTACCTAGCAAACTTAACCAAAAAAAGCCTTTTAGGTAGCAAAAACATATCAACAGTACGGCATGGCAACCATTACTTTAACCACGGATTTTGGACGTAAAGACCATTTTGTTGCCACCGTCAAGGGAACCATACTTACAGAAGTTGCCCAGACGACGATCGTTGATATTTCCCATGAGATTTCTCCCTTTAAGATTACGGAATGTGCCTATATCTTAAAACACGCCTACAGATCATTTCCTGTTGGCACCATACATATTATTGGAATAGATGCGGAGTGGTCTCCTGAGAACGAGCATATCGTTGCCGTAATTGAAGGCCATTATTTTATAGGGGCCAATAATGGAGTCATTTCTTTGATAGCAACCGAAAATGGTCCAGAAGCACTTTGGGAAATCAATCTACCGGACCAGACCATAAGTTCTTTTCCCGTACGGGATATTTTTGTGAAAGTGGCGTGCCATTTGGCAAGGGGCGGGACCTTGGAAGTTGTGGGCAAGCCTTTTAACAGGCTAAAAGACTTGCGCCATTTTGAGCCAAGAATCACCAATGGTGGGGCTACTATTGTTGGAAACATTATTTACATAGACCGCTACGGTAATGTGGTGACCAATATCCACAAAACCCTTTTTGAAGCCTATAGAAACGGGCGTGATTTTGAGATTATCGTTCGCACGGCAACCATTAGAACCATTCACCATAGTTACAATGGGGGTATCAATTATGATTTGGATAAAAAAAAACGCCATGGTCCCGGGGACCTCTTGGCACTGTTCAATTCAACCGGCCATATAGAATTGGCCATTTATAAGAGTGATTTGGATACGGTTGGCAGTATCTTAACGCTACTGGGGTTGAAGCATTTGGATGTCATCACCATAAATTTTTTATAGATGCTGGTACGAATCGTAAAACTACATTTTAAGGAAGAAAATATCGCAGCCTTTAAAGAGCTCTTCAAAAACACCGCGGAGAAAATACAAGGTTTTGAAGGATGCAGGCATCTTGAAGGGTATCAAGACAAAGGGAATCCACGGATTTTCTTTACGTATAGTCACTGGGATAATGAAGAAGCCTTGGAGGCGTACAGGCATTCCCCTTTTTTTAAATCCGTCTGGTCACGCACCAAAGTACTGTTTGATGGTAAACCTATGGTCTGGAGCCTGGATAAATTGGATATGGAAGAACACTAAGTCTAGACTCAATTAGAGAAACGCAATGTTGTCCATACCATTGTAAATCCGTAATTTTCGACTTTTAATGTACCCTTTCAACGAAATTTAGTCATCAACCCCTACGCTTTTCAACACCAATGCTCGCTATCCTAACTAAAGAAATTCGGTCGTTTTTTACTTCTGCCATCGGATATCTTATCATTGCCGCATATCTGGTATTGACCAGCCTGTTTCTCTGGGTATTTAAGGGGGATTTCAACATCTTTGACTATGGATTTGCCGATTTGGGTAACTTTTTCCTATTGACACCTTGGGTATTCCTGTTCTTGATTCCCGCCATAACCATGAAAAGTTTTTCTGAGGAACGCAAATTGGGAACTTTGGAGCTATTGCTCATCAAACCTATGGGTACCTTAAAATTAGTTTTTGGTAAGTTCTTAGGGGCCTCCGTACTGTGTTTATTGGCAATGCTACCAACCCTTTTATACGTCTGGACCATTTGTTCATTGGGAACAACACCAGGCAATTTTGATATGGGTGTGGTTTTGGGATCCTATTTTGGAGTAGTACTCTTGGTAGCCTGTTACATTAGTTTAGGGATATTTGCATCCGCCCAAACGGACAATCAAATCGTTGCTTTTTTAACGGCCTTCCTCCTAAGCTTCCTGCTTTTTTATGGCTTTGAGGCACTGAGTACCCTGGTAAGCGATGGGAACATCCAACTTTTTATAAAATCCTTAGGGGCAAAACATCATTTTAACAATAGTGCCCGGGGTATCTTGGACACCAAGGATTTGCTCTACTTTCTATCCATTACCCTATTCTTTTTGTACTTGACCAACCATCGTTTAAATCATTTTACGAAATGAAGAAAGAATTCACGGTATTGGCCAAGGGAATAGGTGTTTTATTGGCAATTAACGTATTGGCCAGCTTTTTCTTTATCCGATGGGACCTAACGGAGGATAAACGCTATACCTTATCCGATGCTTCCATTACTACGGCACAACAGCTGGAAGACCCCGTGATCATTGATGTATTGTTGGATGGCACGCTACCTTCCGAATTTGCAAAACTAAAAACGGAGACCACCTTGCTCTTGGAACAATTTGCAAGCCAGAACAACAACATTTCCTATGAATTGGTCAACCCCTTGGAAGATGCCACTACACGTGAAAATACGGTTGCACAGCTGCAACAATTGGGGCTTACGCCCGCGAATGTAACCGTAGAGGAAAACGGGAAGGTCTCTCAGGAATTGGTATTCCCATGGGCCATGGTCAACTATCGGAACAAAACGGTAAAAGTGCCCTTGTTAAAAAACAAGCTGGGCAGTACTGCCCAAGATCGCATCAACAATTCCGTACAGCAACTGGAATATGCTTTTGCAGATGCTTTTACAAAACTGGGGATCGCGGAAAAAAAACGAATCGCCGTTTTAAAGGGAAATGGGGAGTTGGATGATATTTATATTGCAGATTACCTCACGGAAATTAGGGAGTACTATAATATTGGGGCCATTACCCTAGATTCTGTGGCTACTAATCCGCAACGCGTATTGGACCAGCTTAAGGGTTTTGATATGATTCTCGTTGCTAAACCTACCCAAGCCTTTTCCGATAGTGAAAAATACGTTTTGGACCAGTTCATCGTCAATGGCGGAAAGTCCCTTTGGCTTTTGGACAAGGTTGCCATGCAATTGGACAGCCTTTTTAATGATAAAGGAAGTAATCTGGCCACGAACAAGGATTTAGGCCTTGGCGATCTGTTCTTTAGGTATGGTATTCGCCTTCGAACGGAATTGGTAAATGATTTATACAATACGCCAATCGTATTGGCCACGGGAGAAGCCAACGAGTCGCAATACAACCCATTACCATGGGTGTATCATCCTATGGTTTTCTCCAAAAACAACCATCCTATCAACAGCAATATAGAAGCGTTGCGATTGCAGTTTGCAAGTCATTTGGATACCCTTAAAAATACGTACAAGAAAACCATCCTTTTGCAATCCTCACCCTTGTCCAAATTAGAAAAGACACCTACAACCATCAGCCTTAATAGCATAGGTCTTCAACCGGATAAAGAAACCTACGTCAACCAAGGAGGGTACGCCTTGGGGGTGCTGATCTCCGGGGATTTCCAGTCCGCTTATAAAAACAGGGTGAAACCTTTGGACTTGGCAACCGCAAAAGAACAAGGTCCTTCCAATAGGATGATCGTTATTTCTGACGGGGATATTATTAGAAACCAGCTTCGTAAGGGACAGCCCTTACCCTTGGGGTATGACAAATGGACCAACAATACCTATGGCAACAAGGAATTCTTGATCAACTGTACCAATTTTCTGCTGGAAGATACCGGACTTATAAACATTAGGAACCGAAAAGTGTCCGTTCCCTTGTTGGATGTGGAAAAAATAGCGAATCAAAAAAGCAAATGGCAGCTTATAAACATTGGAATTCCCGTTGTTTTTACCATCCTTTTGGGCATGGCGATGTATTATTTTAGAAGACGGAATTACAAGGTCTAAGTGTTGATAAAATAGTTTTTGCCACCGCAAGTTTTAAAATATCTTTGTTTTTATTGGTTAGGCCTATTTTTTGTCAAAAAGGCCACTATACATACAAAATAACGATTCATGAAATTTATAGTATCCAGCACCTATTTATTAAAACAGTTACAGGTTCTTGGTGGGGTTATCAACAGCAGTAACACGCTACCCATATTGGACAATTTTTTATTCGATTTAAAACAAAAGTCCTTAACCGTTTCGGCCTCTGATTTGGAAACGACCATGAGTTCCGTTTTGGAAGTTGATTCCGAATCCGAAGGGGCCATAGCTGTGCCCGCAAGACTGCTTTTGGATACGCTAAAAACATTCCCGGAGCAACCACTAACCTTTGTTGTAGCGGATAATAATACGGTAGAGATAAGTTCCAATCATGGTAAATATGCCTTGGCCTATGCAGATGGGGCGGAATTTCCAAAAGCTGTTGAGCTTTCCAATCCAAGTTCAACCACCTTATTGGGCGATATTCTTGCCACGGCAATCAATAAAACCATATTTGCGGCCGGTAATGATGACCTAAGGCCCGTAATGAGCGGGGTGTTCTTTCAATTTTCACCAGAAAACCTAACGTTTGTGGCTACAGATGCCCATAAGTTGGTGAAGTACCAACGAACCGATGTTACGGCTTCTGAAGTAGCGGAATTCATCATGCCAAAAAAACCATTGAATCTTTTAAAGGGGATTTTACAGGGTTCTGAATCTGAAGTAAAAATCGAATACAACGAAAGCAATGCAAAGTTCAGTTTTGATGGTACGGAGCTTATTTGTAGGCTAATCGATGGGAAATACCCCAACTATGAAGCGGTTATCCCAAAAGAGAACCCCAATGTATTGTCCATTGCAAGAAACCAGTTTTTAAGTTCCGTAAGACGGGTTTCTATCTTTTCCAATAAAACGACACATCAAATACGATTAAAAATTGCCGGGGCAGAATTGAATATTTCTGCAGAAGATGTGGATTATAGCAATAAGGCGGAAGAACGTCTCTCCTGTTCTTACCAAGGGGACGACCTACAAATAGGGTTTAATTCCCGCTTTTTGGTAGAAATGTTGAACAATTTGACTTCCGATGATGTTTCCTTGGAAATGAGCCTGCCTAACCGCGCCGGGATACTAACTCCTGTGGACGGCCTTGATGAAGGCGAACAGGTGACCATGCTGGTAATGCCAGTTATGTTGAACGATTAAAAAAAGCGGGGCCAAGGCCCCGCTTTTTATATAAACTTTATCGTTAAGAAATACGATGGTGGTTCCCCATTGCCCGCTTTAACGGCATTTACTATAGGTAAAATAAAACCTAAGGCAATAACCCCGAATAACGTAAGGAGACCTAAGCCAAACAATAGAATGGCGGGAATACTTATTATTGCGTAAAGTAGCAGACTCAACTGAAAATTAACGATGGCCCTCCCATGTTCGTCCATTCCTTCTACGTTATTTTTAGCACTTAGCCAGATGACCAAAGGCACTAAGAAGCCTCCGAACCCTATAACATAAGATAAGAGTTGTGTTAAATGTGTGATGGACAATAAGGTGTTGTCCTTTCTTAATACGTGTTGATTTACCAGTTCCATATCCGTTGATTTTGATTTAATGATGTACCTATTGGTAGTAAAACAAGCAAAAATGTTACAAGCCTTTGCTTCTTTGTATTTTTGCGGTTATGTTAACACAAGATACTATTATCGCATTGGCTACCCCGGCAGGCACAGGTGCTATTGCGGTCATTCGCATCTCTGGACCCGATGCCATTTCCTTGGTGGAACCCTGGTTTCAATCCGTACGGAAGAAGAGCCTTTTAAAGCAAAAAAGCCATACGGTGCACCTTGGCCATATTAGCAAAGGGAAGGTGGTCTTGGACAAAGTTTTGCTAAGCCTTTTTAAAGGGCCCAATTCCTATACCGGGGAGGATATCGTGGAAATTTCATGCCACGGTTCACCATATATCCAACAGCAGATCATCCAACTTTTTTTGAGGAATGGTTGCCGGATGGCTACGGCCGGTGAGTTTACCTTACGGGCCTTTTTAAACGGTAAAATGGACTTGAGCCAAGCAGAGGCCGTTGCGGACTTAATCGCAAGCGATAGTGCGGCATCGCACCAAATAGCCGTACAACAAATGCGCGGTGGCTTTAGTAATGAAATAAAAGACCTTAGGGCAGAACTATTGAATTTTGCTTCCCTAATAGAATTGGAACTGGATTTTTCGCAGGAAGACGTAGAATTTGCCGATAGAACGGAATTTACTAGACTATTGACACGAATCACCGCTGTTTTAAAAAATCTAATTGATTCTTTTGCTGTTGGCAATGTCATTAAAAATGGGGTGCCCGTAGCCATCGTTGGGGAGCCCAACGTTGGGAAATCTACCTTGCTCAATGCTTTTTTGAATGAGGAACGTGCTATAGTAAGTCCCGTTGCCGGCACCACAAGGGATACCGTTGAAGACCAAATGGCAATAGCTGGGGTTACCTATCGCTTTATCGATACCGCGGGAATACGAAACACTACCGATCAAGTAGAAAAAATAGGCATCGAACGCTCCTTTAAAAAAATAGAAGAAGCCCATTTGGTGCTTTATCTCTTTGATGCCAGTGTACCGCAGCAGGAAAAAATAGAGGTACTTGGACAAAAATATCCGGACAAACCTTTGGTTTTAGTAGCGAACAAGATTGATGCGATTTCACCAGAAAAACAGCAGCAATT
>CALGQU010000232.1 GCA_937959125.1 uncultured Croceitalea sp. | reverse complement strand
GCAGATTGCAAAGATTTTAAAAGAGTTCGACAACGGTAAGAGTGTCGAACAGATCAGCCGTGAGCACGGCGTAAGTTCGGCCAGTTTTTATAAATGGCGTTCTCGGTATGCAGGCATGAATTCCAAAGAGCTTAAACGCCTTAAAGAGCTTGAAGAGGAGAACCGCAAGCTTAAGACCATGTATGCAAACTTGGCCTTGGACCATCAAATGGCAAAAGAGATTATCAAAAAAAAGCTTTAAAGCCCTGCCGTAAAAGGACAATTACCAAGGAACTTATTCATTACGGTATCAGTAGGGCGTGCCGTGTTTTGAACATGAGTAAGAGTGTTTACTATTATAAACCCTTGCCAAAAGACGATAGTGATATAGAACAAGCTTTACAAGAAAAGGCAAAAGAACGCCCGGAAGAAGGTTTTTGGAAGGCTTATGAGCGTATACGCAATGAAGGAAAGCCTTGGAACCATAAACGCATGCATCGCGTATATAAAGCCCTTGGGCTGCCGCTTAGAAGAAAAGTCAAGAAACGTTTACCTGCACGAGTGAAAGAACCCTTAGAAATACCCAATGAACTCAACCACACTTGGAGTATGGATTTTGTAACCGATGTATTGGAGAACAAAAGACGCTTCAGGGCTTTCAATATAATCGATGATTTCAATCGAGAAGCGCTATTTATCGAAATCGACTTTTCACTGCCTAGCAGTCGAATTGTTTGGGTATTGAACCATCTAATCAATAAAAAAGGAAAGCCAAAGAAAATCCGAATGGATAATGGCCCTGAATTCATAGCCCGTTTAACAAGCGATTGGAGCAAGATGCAAGGCATAGAGTTTAAATACATACAACCTGGCAAACCCACACAAAATGCTTTTGTAGAAAGGTTCAATGGTAGTTATCGCCGTGGCGTTCTTAACAAATACATCTTTGAGGATATCCACCAAGTACGGGAACAAACACAAATTTGGATGGATGATTATAACCATCACAGACCTCACGATGGTCTAGGTAAAATACCACCGGTCAAATATGCGAAACTTAATTCTTCTGGGGCTAGCCCCAGAAGAATTAAAAACAATAACTTTAATGAAGTTTTAGAAAACTAAACAGTTCTAATTAGGGGAAGCTTACAGACAAAAAACGGACTTACATTTCAAGAGTTGAAAATAAGGGAAGTAATCTTACGCTAAAGACATTGTATGAGATTGTGGAGAAAGGACTTGGCGGAAAAATAACTATCTCAATCGACGTGTAAAAAAGTACGTGTTTGGGGTTTAAACCAAAGGTTTGTCTATTTTTATGATGTCCGCAAAATTGAAAATTGCGCGTCAGCGAAATATTCAATTTTTGCTCTGGACAGGAAAAAATAAACCAAAACAAAAATATTTGGGCATGTACATGGCAGAAAACAAACGCTAGTTTGCCCCGTACTGTGCATAGCTCAACCGTAACAGCAAGCTAAGCGAACGCCCAACAAAACAAAACAAGACGAAATGAACAAAATAGCAATATTGTACCAAGCTCAACGTCCACCTGCAAAAGATGGAATTCAAAAACCTATGAAGCCAGGAGGTTATTCTGACAGCGGAGCTGATATTGCTTTTGAATTATTAGAAAACAATATTGATGTAATTCTGCCTGTTGAAAATCCCAATCAAAATAATGATAAGGATTGGGTTTTTCCTGATACAAAAACAGGGATTGAAGCGGCATTGCAAAAAGGGGCAAATATCTTTTGGTTAAATACAGTTCTATATCAACACCATACGATAGAAAATTATCTTGACAAAGAATTGGAAATTGTGGGACAAACACCGGAATCAGTTGATGTTTATGATGATAAAATGTTTACCAATAGTGTATTGAAATCCAATAATATTCCCATTCCTAAAAACGAACTGATCACTTTAGAGAACTATAATGATCTCTCATTGGAATTGGAGTTTCCATTGGTTCTAAAGCCCATTAGAGGAAGAGGAAGTCAAGGCGTTACTAAAATTGAAAATCGCAATGGACTCATGGAAAAACTGAGCAAGATTTTTTCAGAAAATAGTTATGGGAACGCAGCCTATGTGGAACAATATTTAAACGGACAAGAAATTACAATTACCGTAATGCCCCAGGGAAGTTACGTGATCAATAACAAAAAGGAATATTTTAATAGACCTTGGTGTTTACCGGCTGTTAAACGATTTAATCATAATAACGGAATTGCACCTTATAACGGAATCGTAGCTGTGATGGAGAATAGTGAAGTTTTGAGCGATGATGAGTTGCAAACAACTGAAATCCAAGAAGTATATGAACATTGTGTCAAATCTGCCGAGCTAATTAAAATAAAAGCACCGATCAGAATAGACTGCAGGGCAAATGAACAAGGGAAATACTTTTTGTTTGATCTAAATATGAAACCGAATATGACCGGACCTTCAAGACCTCATAGAAAAAACCAAGATAGCCTGACTTTACTTTCTGCAAGAAAAATAGGATGGGGTTACTTTGATTTAATAAATAATATGTTGAATCAAAAATGGAGAGCCAGAAGGTAGTACAACATTTGAGTGCAACAGAATCAGAATGTGATATTATAATTACAGGAAACGTAAAAGGACTTTAAAAAATTGGTATTACCAATGATGACGCAGACGAATTTTTAAATTCTTTGAATAAAAAATAACGGTAGTACAAATTAAACCCTGTCCAGTTTCTTGCCCTTTCTAGGGGAAGCTCACAAAAGCATAACAAAGAACCGGATTAAAAAACAAGTTCTTTTAAGTCAACTAGCAAAACCATAACCACTTATTTAAGAGATAGTTACAAAAAAATGAAAAACATCCTTATAACTTTTCTAATCTTAGCTATGGTTTCTTGTAAAGACCCAAGAAAAGATGGTAGAACCATAAACTTTCCAAAACAAGAAATTAAAGTTTCCAATATTCCCAATAAAAACAATGTTTGGGTATTTATAATGGCAGGACAGTCAAATATGGCAGGAAGAGGGTTTGTTGAACCTCAAGACACCATATCCAATAAAAGAATTCTGACGATCAATAAAAAAGGGGAATTAATATATGCCAAAGAACCTATTCATTTCTATGAACCAAAGATGACCGGGCTTGACTTAGGAATGTCATTTAGTAAATCAATTTTAGAAAAAGTTCCAGATTCCATATCCGTACTCATTATTCCTACGGCGGTTGGAGGAAGCTCCATTGAACAATGGATCAAAAACAGCAAACATAGAAATGTTGAACTGTTTAAAAACTTTAAGAACAAAGTTGAAATGGGTACATCTTATGGCATGCTCAGAGGAATTTTATGGCATCAAGGAGAGAGCAACACCATAGAGGATTCGCTAATTTTAAATTATGACATTAATCTCTCAAAACTATTTTCAAAATTTAGGGTAGTATCCGGAAATAAAAACCTTCCTATAATAGTAGGTGAATTAGGTAGTTATTCAAAAAATAAAGAGAATTGGGAAAAACTGAATTCAAAAATATCCAGTTATACAAAGGCTGACATTAATGCAAGCGTAGTTAAGACCTCTGATCTGACAGACAGAGGTGATATGCTTCATTTTGACTCAAAAAGTATTAGGGTTTTAGGAAGAAGATATGCTGAAGAATTTTTAAAATTGGAATAGAAAGCCAGTTTACAACAAAAGTAACCGGTAAACCACCCTGGTTTTTGTATAAACGGCCGTTATGCAGGTTCTTTATGAATAGTTCCAAAACTAGTGCAAGTGACACACTCGTGGCTTTTCATTCAGAAATCTTAAAGGGATTCATAAGAGCCCCAACCTCCAAACATCCAAACTGGCAAAAATCCCGTAACTATAATAATACCAAAAATCCCTTGATAATGCGTTTCCCCAATTTCCTATTGCTTTTACTGATTACAATCACTTCCTGTTCCAATTCCGAAGAAAATCCTACACCGGAAGAACAACCGACATCCCTAACCGCTCCCCTAGATCTTAGTGCGGACAATACCACAAGCACCGGTACCCAATTGCGCTGGTCCGCACCGGCGCCGGCCACGGATATACAAGCCTACCGGGTCTACCAAGATGGGAATGAAATTGCCCAGGTCCCCCAAGAGAACCATACCGTAACCAATTTGGAGCCGGAAACAACCTATGCTTTTACAGTTTCTGCCGTGGATGGCTCTGGAGATGAATCGCCCCAAAGTGATGCCGTATCCGTGACCACCTTAGTGGAACAAAGTACGGTTATGCCCAAAGTATTGGTCTTTACCAAAACCGCTGGCTTTGATCAT
This sequence comes from uncultured Croceitalea sp., assembly GCA_937959125.1. GTDB lineage: Bacteria > Bacteroidota > Bacteroidia > Flavobacteriales > Flavobacteriaceae > Croceitalea. The sequence continues at coordinate 6,650 of CALGQU010000232.1, read as the reverse complement.
AACACCCGGGAAGAAAGTGTGGCCCTCGTGCAACAATTGGCTACCGAACAAGGATTTGAGGTAGTAGTGGACAATGAAGGAACGGAGTTCGACTCCGCGGCCAACCTCTCTGAATACCAGATCGTCTTTTTTACCAATACCTCTGGGAATACGTTGACCCAAGACCAGCGAGACAATGTAGAAAGCTATGCTGCCCAAGGAGGGCATTTTATTTCTAACCATGCCGCAAGCGATGGGTATGGCCATAGTACGGCGACCACGGTCAACGGAAACGGTAAAGGTGTGTGGGACTGGTATGCAGAGAATGTTACCGGCTGTAGCGTACGGAACGGTCCCAACCATACCGCGGCTAATTTTCCCGCTACGGTTACTGTTCAAAATGCAAATGGAAATTTAACAGAAGGCATTGGATTCCCATGGAGTGATGAAGAGGAATGGTACTACTGGGAGGGGGGCTATATCAATCCCCAATTTGAGGAATTGCTTCGGGTAGCGGAAACCGGAACCCGCTCTTTTGATGTGGAGCGTATGACCGCCCACTACTGGGAACGCCCAGACGGCGGAACCAGTTTTTACACCAGTATGGGGCATGCCAGAAGTAAGTATATGGACCCAGAGTTTGTACAATTATTGAAAAACGTGTTTAGCGTACTATTGACCGATAACTAAAAACTGGGCCTCGCGACCATAATGCCAATATTGTGCTTGATTTTTTGTAGGTAGTCCGTGAGGGGTTCTTTGCTGATGACCACTTCCCCAACGGTAGAGGCATGCAACAAGTGAATCCTATTTTGTGGTCCGCAGACTGCAAAGCCGGTATGGGTAACGTCCAATCCGTTGATGTTGGTGGCCAAGGCGATGATGTCCCCTGCACGCAGCTGGGCTTCCTGAACCGCGATTTTGGCTTTAGGAATATACCAAAGAGTCTCTTTTGCCAATTGGGTTTCCATATCCAAGATGCGTTCAAAGTTAGTGTCGTCCTTTAGAAAAGGATACAACTCCCGGTGGGTGCCCATAAAATTGATAGCTTTTTCAAGGGCTTTACCGTTCAATTCCTTGCTTAGGTTCTTCACCAAACCTTTCTGTTCATTATTCCGTATCCAATCTGAAAAATAGTGCAGTCGTGAGGGGTATCCGTCCAACACCCCATCTCTATACCTAATGGTTTTTAAATGCTTTGCAAAGGCACTTAAGGATGCATCCTTTTCCTGTAGTACCAAGCTAAAAGCCAATACGTTTTCTACAAAAGTGGTGCAGTCCAATCCCTGTAGGTTAATGACCAAAGTTTCAGTTTTCCCTATTTCCAGGGTTTTTTCCGCATAAGGCGTTCCTAAAAAAGACATGCCAATACTAACCAGACTGTCTGCAAAAGAAGTCGCTTTTAGGCTTTCCAAAACTTTTACTTTTTCTTGGTACAATTGCCGATCTAGGGGAGTGCAGCTCAGCTTTTGGGAATTGAGGCCAATCCCCATAAAAAAGAAAAAAAAGACAAGGCAATACCGCATAATCTTAAGTTTTAATAGTATTCCTAGGTTTCCCTAAAGCCATTGGCGATCAGAGGACCACGTTTATTGGGTTTTTCTATGGAAGTATAACAAAAGTAATCGCTACTTGCAAATGTAAGATCATCACCATATCGTATTTTTGCAGCCTAAAGAAAATAGTGTGGCAAAAGGAGTTTTATTGGTAAATCTGGGGTCGCCGGATAGCCCTACCAAGAAAGATGTACGACCGTATTTGGACCAATTTTTAATGGATGAACGGGTCATTGATGTCCCTAAACTATTAAGAAACGTATTGGTCCGTGGCATCATATTGAACACCCGCCCAAAAAAATCGGCAGAAGCCTATTCCAAGATTTGGTGGGACGAAGGTTCCCCGCTGATTGTCATTTCCGAACGCTTTACGGAAAAAGTACGTAAGCATACCAAATTACCCGTGGCCTTGGGCATGCGCTATGGCAGTGGTAGTATTAAGGAAGGTTTGGAAGAACTCCATGAAAAAGGGGTGGATGAGGTGCTGTTGGTGCCTTTATATCCGCATTATGCCATGTCTTCCTATGAAACGGTGGTCGTAAAAGCTTTGGAAGAGCAACAAGAGCATTTTCCAAACATGCAGGTGACCACTATGCCTGCTTTTTATAGCAATGCGGATTATATAAAAGTACTTTCGGAACGTATCGCCGAAGGCTTGAAGGATTTTGAATACGACCATGTGCTGTTTTCCTACCATGGTATTCCTGAGCGTCACATCCGTAAATCCGACCCCACAAAATTCCATTGTAAAATAGATGGCAGCTGTTGTAGCATCAATTCCGTTGCCCACCATACCTGTTACCGACACCAATGTTATGATACTACGGAACTGGTAAAGGCGCATTTAGGACTTTCGGAAGAAAAAGTGAGTACTTCCTTTCAATCGCGCTTAGCGGGAGATCCTTGGTTAAAACCGTATACGGACTACGAGTTTGAACGTTTGGCCAAAGAGGGCAAGACCCGTTTGGCCGTTATAACCCCAGCCTTTGTCAGTGACTGCTTGGAGACCTTGGAAGAAATTGCCATGGAAGGAAAAGAACAGTTTGAAGAGGCCGGTGGCAAAAGCTACAAGCACATTCCTTGCCTAAACGATAGTGATGCTTGGGTAAGCCTAATGGCAGAATGGATCACGGACTGGGAAGAAAAGGCGGTGCTGCCAGTGTAATACCTTTAGGAGCGGTGGCTAAAGGCAATCCTATCTGTTCCTAACCAAAGTATCCTGGATTGCCTTTGACGAATACGTTCATGGCCAAATCAACTTCAGAAGAACTAGGTACCGCACCTATAGGCCAATTGTTGGTCAAACAATCAGTACCCGCAGCCATCGGTATTCTGGTGATGTCCCTTAACGTCCTTATCGATTCTGTTTTTGTGGGCAATTGGATAGGCTCCATCGCCATAGCCGCCATAAGCGTCGTATTGCCTATCAGTTTTTTTATTGCCGCTTTAGGGATGTCCATTGGGGTTGGGGGTGCCAGTATCATTTCTAGGGCCTTGGGTGCGGGGGATATCCGTAAAGCACGAAAAACCTTTGGCAACCAGATTTCTTTGACGTTTATACTTACCATAACTATGGTCCTAGCGGGCTTGATTTTTGTGGATAGTTTGATTCCCTTATTTGGGGGCAAAGGAAGCATTTTTGCCCCCGCAAAAGTCTATTATACCATCATTTTGTACGGGGTACCTTTTTTGGCCTTTACCATGATGGGCAATAACGTCATGCGTGCCGAGGGGAAACCCAAATTTGCCATGCAGACCATGATCATCCCTTCCGTGGTCAACCTGCTTATGGACTACATCCTGATCAACGTTTTGGATATGGGGATGGAAGGTGCCGCATGGGCAACCACCATTTCCTATTCTATTTCCTTTATGTACGTGGTTTTCTTTTTTTTCTCCAAGTATTCCGAATTAAAAATCAACCTGGACTACCTAAAACCCGATTTTCCCATACTTAAGGAAATTTCTTCCTTAGGAGCCGTTACACTCTCCAGACAGGCCGTCATTAGTTTTACCACTTTATTGATGAATAATGTACTCTTTGGCCTTGGAGGGGAATCCATGATTGCCGTTTATGCCATAATCGGGCGAATATTGATGTTTGCCCTATTCCCGGTTTTTGGGGTTACCCAAGGCTTTTTGCCCATAGCGGGCTTTAATTATGGGGCAGAAAAATACGGACGCGTTCGACAAAGTATTAAAACTGCCATTACCTACGCTTCTATATTGGGGAGTATGGTTTTTTTAGGCTTACTGCTTTTTCCCGAAGCCTTAACGGCTGTTTTTTTAAGTGACCGACCGGACCTGCCTTTGGAAGACCAATTGGTCAATGCTTTTGTCTTGGAGCATACCCCAAATGCCATCAGATGGGTTTTTGCGGCCACACCCATAATCGCTTTGCAACTTATTGGGGCGGCGTATTTTCAAGCCATAGGCAAAGCGGTCCCGGCATTACTCTTAACCTTGACCCGGCAGGGCTTCTTTTTTATTCCTTTAATTTTGATTTTACCACAGTTTTTTGGAGAACTCGGGGTCTGGATAGCCTTTCCCATTGCCGATGTTTTGGCAACCGTGGTCACCGGATGGTACCTTAAGAAAGAGATGAACGCCACCTTAGGATAAGAATCTGTATTTTAGGTCCGGAAAAACCAATAACAATGAGAAAAATTGTCTTTGTATGCCTACTTCTTTTAGGCACTGCTTGCGTAGAAAAAAAAGAACCTATGGAACTATTGGAGGTATTTGTAGGAACCTATACCGATGGGGATAGTGAAGGAATATATCGCTATTCTTTTGACCCCAATACAGGGCAACTTAAAGAGCGTACTTTAATGGCTTCTTTGCCCAATCCTTCATTTTTGGCCATTTCCAAAGATAAGAACACCTTATATGCGGTGCAGGAAACCGCAGATTTCGATTCCATTGGGGGAGGGGTAACTGCCTTTGCCTTTAAGGAAGGAAAATTGGAGCTGTTGAACAGCAAAGGTTCCGGGGGCGCACATCCATGCCATGTAGCCGTCGCCAATGGTCAGCTTGCCGCTTCTAATTATTCCGGCGGTAATTTTTCCGTATTTGATTTGAATGCAAATGGCAGTCTGGGGGAACGTCAACTTATCTCGCACAAACCCGCAGATACCCTTAAAAATGCCTATGTGCATAAGGCGCATTTTAATTCGGATGGACTTTTTGTTTCAGACTTGGGGTTGAGTGCCCTAAAGCGCTATACCAAACAACCCTACGGATGGATTCCGGCAACACAACATACCATAGCCATGGAAGATGGGGCGGGATCCCGGCATTTTGTGTTTAGCGAAGATGAGACTTATTTGTACGTTATCAATGAACTGAATGCCACCATAGTCGTTTTAAAACGGGATGGTGAAGGGAATTATACAAAAATCCAAACGAAAAATACCCTTGACCCAGAATGGAAAGGGGTAAAATCATGCGCCGACATCCATTTGTCCCCGGACGGAAAGTTCCTCTATGGAAGCAATAGAGGGGAAAATACCATTGTCATCTTTTCCGTGGACACAGTTACCGGCATGATCAGTCTTGTGGGACGCGAAGGTGTTCGAGGGGATTGGCCTAGAAATTTCACTATGGACCCTTCTGGCAATTACCTCTTGGTAGCCAATCAAAAAAGTGATAACATCACTGTTTTTAGTCGTGATGCGGAAAAAGGGACCCTTTCGTTTTTACACGAAGTGGCGACTCCCGCACCGGTTTGTGTGTTGTTTAAATAACGCTTCTAGAGTGGGAAAAAGGATATGGACTATACCGCGGCCACCTATTATTTTGATTACGAATCCGATGAAATCCAAGAGTTGATCCAAGAATTTCAAAAGGAAGACCTATCACTTAAAGAAAAAGCCAAAAAGCTTTATCTAAAAGTACGGGATGGCTATCGGTACGATCCTTACTTTCTTAGTTTTTCAAAAGAACACTATAAGGCCAGTTATTTGGCAAAACAGCCCAAAGGGCATTGCATTGACAAGTCCGTTATTTTAATTGCCGGTTTACGTGCTTTGGGTATTCCTGCACGGATTCATTTGGCCAAGGTGAAAAACCATATTGGCGTAGAACGCCTTACCGAAAAATTTGGCACCAATGAGTTGACCCCCCATGGAATGGTCGATGTTTTTTTGGAAGGAAAATGGATAAAGATCACTCCAGCCTTTAACAAGGAACTATGTGAGTGGTGTGGTGTTACACCTTTGCAGTTTGATGGGGAAAACGATTCCGTATTCCAGGAATTTACGGAAAAAGGCACCGCATTTATGGAATATTTGGAGGACTACGGACATTTTAATGACGTTCCCTTGGAGTTTATGGAAGCCAATGCAAGAGTGCATTATCCGCATATTTTTGGAACGGATAAAAGCATCCGGGAGTTTCGGCTGTAATGCATCATTAATAGAATACTAAAAGCGATGACCTATGTACGAATATAAATTTGTGAAGCTAAAGAGAACTTTTTTAGCATCAACACCCAAAGGGGATTACCGAGGGATAATAGCACAGCATGCTAAAGAAGGATGGCGCTTTGTACAAATCTTTGCGCCGGCAACAGCGGGCTATGGTTCTGCCGCGTATTTTGAAATGATTTTTGAAAAAGTGGTGGAATAGTTTTTTTTGGGTTTCTGCTGCAATCCCTCCGTTTTGACAGAGTGTGTCCATCCACCTCCCTTTTCCCTCGAATCGGTTCAGGATACAAGGGGAGGAGCTTTGTTTTTTGTTGTTGATGGGTCACTTGTGGTAATCATTTACAGCTCCCCTCTTTTTTAAAGAGGGGAATGAATTCGGAACGTAGGGAAGAAGAAAGGGGAGATTAGTTTTGGTCTGTACTGGAATCCCTTCGTCCTGAAGACTAATTTTCAACCAAAAAATAGCTCGTGCAAATACCGCCCCGGAGCCAAGGTAAAACCCCCGGCAATACCAATGGCACCAATATAGAGCAAGACCATTTTACGTTGGTGCGCTTTTACATTACCCTTCTTAATTGCGGTATACGCCGTAGGAACGGTCCAAAGCGTTAATACACTAAATAAATGGATCCATCCAAAATGGCTTAAGAATTGTGGCCCCACAGATGCCGGCATAAACAGGGTAAGT
>CALGQU010000231.1 GCA_937959125.1 uncultured Croceitalea sp. | reverse complement strand
GTTTTGAAAGGTTTTGTCTGCTGTCCCAAACTAGGTGTATGACCAGTTCGTTAGGTCTGACCTCGTAAAAAATTTTAGGATTCCCTTTAATCAAAACACGAATATTTTTAAGTTGGTTTTTCTGCCTAAAAGTGGAAACTTGGCCAATAATTGGGTCAACTCGTAAATTTCCTTGTTTAGCTGTCTACTATAGGCTTTAGATTGATTTCGATGGCAATAGAATTCTAGGATTTCCGTAAAAACCAAGTCAGCTTTTGAAGTCCAAACTATTCGTTTAGCCATTTTTCATTTTTATTGAAAACAGCGTCATTGGTCCTTGTTTTCCCCGATTGGTAATCTCCCAGACTTTCCGAAATCAAACTTCGCTCTACTGAAGAAAGTATGTAGGGGTCTTTTTCAGTCTGATTGGCAAGTATTTCCTTAAAAAGCAACAAGGTTTCCCTATCCTTAATGGCGAGTAGTTCTTTTATAATATCGGTTTGTATGTCAGAAATGCTCATGCGCCTGCTTTTAGTAAAGGTACAAAAACCTGTTTTTGGTTTAAAAAGTTAATTTGTATTCTTGATGGGTACTATTACTATTCTGATGTAAAATGTTGGGTTATTTCATCAAGGACCGATGGTAAGCTATCAAACACCAACTTATTTTCAAATCGTAATACTTTGTAATTTAGGTCTTTGAAAAATTCATCCCTTATTTTATCCTTTTCGCGAGCTACAGGATTGTTATGTATTTCACCATCCAATTCGATTATAAGACGTTCGGATGGGCAAAAAAAGGCAACGATATAATTTTGGATGCTATGTTGTCTCCGGAATTTTCGACCCAGTAATTGTTTTTTAGAGAGGTGCTTCCAAAGAAAGGCTTCGGCCGAGGTGCCATTATTTCTTAGATGTTTTCTATATTCTTCTAAATATTTGTGGTTGTGCATGAAGTCAAAATACGAAATAACCACCTCTTTCTCCCGGCGCAAGGCCGGAATTCATTCCCCTCTTTGAAAAAGGAGGAGAGCTTTTCTGAGCAATTTCTATTAGTCCCCCTCCTAAACCTAGGAGGGGTGCCCGCAGGGCGGGGTGGTCTACTTCATCAACACCTTGGTCATCCGTTTGATACGATCCGCCAGTTTTTCGCTGGATAGTTTTTCACGCAGGCGATCCGTAATAATGGGGAAAGAAAATGGGGTAGGTTTTGTGCATACTTTCCAAACAATTTCCTGCTGGGCAATGCGTTCCAGTGCCATTCGCAATCGGCCTTCTTCCAATTGGTGTTCAAAAGTTTCGGTATACGCCTGTTGGTAAAGTAGGTTGTCCGGCTCAAAATCCTTGAATACATCAAAAAGCAGTTGGGAGCTGCTTTGCAGGTGTTTCATTTTGATGCCTTTATCTGGGTAGCCTGTAAATACCATACCGCTGATGACCGCAATATCCCTAAACTTACGGCGAGCCATTTCATTGCTGTTCAGGCTTTTTTGAAGGTCGGAAAGCATATATTCCGTTGTAAACAAATCATTGTCCAAGACAGATTGAATATCGATTGGCTGGTCGGACAGCAGTTCAAAACCATAATCGTTATACGCCAAGGAACAGGTAATGGGTGTAAGCAAGCTAATGCGGTAGGCAAGTAGGCTACTCATGGCCTCATGCACCCCGCGCCCTTCAAAAGGGTAGAAAATATGATGGTACCCATCCCGGGTCTTAAAGGTTTCTATTAAAAATTGGTTGGGTTGGGGTACGATGCTCTCCTCCCGTTGTTTGGTAAACATGGGATGCAACGACCCAATCTCTTTGGATTGTTGGCTAGGGGAAAGCTCTGCGGTATACAATTCTTGTCGCAGCAATTCTGACATCTGCGCGGAAAAGCTTAAACGCCCACCCATCCAACTGGGTACTTTATTGGTTCTTTTGGTGGAGTTACGCACATGGGCCTGCATGCCCTTAATCCGAATGAATTCCAAATTTCGGCCAGCAAAGGTAAAGACATCCCCGGGGGCCAGTTTGGAAATAAAATATTCCTCAATAGAACCGATATACCCTCCTTTTTGGTAGCGTACTTGAATAGCGGCGTCCCCTACGATAGTGCCGATCTGAAACCGATGCCGCATGGCAATACCGCGATTGTTCACTTTGAATTTGCCATCTTCCTCAACCTCAACCTTTTGGTATTCATCGTAGGTTTTTAAGCTTTGGCTGCCCATGACCAAAAAGTTCAAAAGCCATTGCCATTGTGCTTCGGAAATGGCTTGGTAGCAGAAGGTGGCTTTAATTTCGGAATAGATTTCTTCCGGATAAAACCCATCAGAAACTGCTAAGGTGGTCAAGTACTGTAGCAACACATCAAAACTGTTCAAATAGGGAATCCTATCTTCCACGGCTGCATTTTGCACGGCCTTTTGCATGGCCGATGCTTCAATGAGTTCCATGGCGTGGGTGGGTAAAAAATGGATGACACTTTCCTTACCGGGTTGGTGGCCACTACGACCTGCCCGTTGTAAAAATCGGGCAACCCCTTTTGGCCCCCCGATCTGCACCACGGTTTCCACGGGGGCAAAATCCACCCCCAAATCCAAACTGGATGTACAGACGACTGCCTTTAAACTTTCATTGCGGATGGCCTGCTCTACCCAAAGACGGGTTTCTTTATTGACACTCCCATGGTGCATGGCCAATTCCCCAGCATATTCTGGATGCTTCTCTAAAATCTTTTGGAACCAAATCTCGCATTGGCTGCGGGTGTTGGTAAAGAGCAATGTGGTTTTACTGGTATTGATAATAGGAACCACATCTTCCAAAAGTCGCAACCCCAAATGCCCTCGCCATGGAAAGGTTTCCATCTCGTTTGGGATAATGCTTTTTACCGTAATTTTTTTGTTCAGTTTGGCCTTGATCAAGACCGAATTTTTATAGGCTTCCGTTTCTGGTCCCAGTAGCACCTGTCGCGCCTGTTCCAGATTGCCTATGGTTGCCGAAATGCCCCAAATGCGCAAATCGGTACAAACGGTTTTAAGTCGAGATAGGGCCAGTTCCATTTGTACTCCCCGTTTGGTGCCTAATAACTCGTGCCACTCGTCCACCACAATGGCCGAGCAATCTTTAAATACTTTGGCATATCCTTTTGAAGACAGTAATAATTGTAAACTTTCCGGGGTGGTGATCAAGAGATCGGGCATGCTGGTTTTTTGCCTAGCGCGTTCTTTGGTGGAGGTATCCCCGGTGCGGATGCCAACGGTCATCTGTGTACCCAAATCTTGGGTAATACGCTCGGCAGATTGTTTGATTTCTTGTGACAGCGCACGTAAAGGCGTAATCCAAATAGCCTTTAGCCCTTTTTTATGCTTTGTTTGATATTCTGGGTGGTTTTTAATGTAGTTGAGTACAATGGGAAACCAAAGGGCGTAGGTTTTGCCACTGCCTGTTGGGGCGTTCAATAATCCGTGTTTCCCTTGAAGAAAAGCGGTCCAACTCTCTTTTTGAAACGCAAAGGGTTTCCAAGCTTGCTGTTGGAACCAGGTTTGGGCGATATCAAAGAGTTCTTTGCGATTCATAGTACGAGCGAGACGGAGTAATCTGTTAAAGTTGGGTTTTGTTTATTCAATTTATGGCTTTCTTTGGGTGATTGAGTTATTGTTGTAGAGATTCCTTCCCCGGAATACTCGGGGTCGGAATCAGTGCTTTTAAATCCGCCAACGTATTCGCTTCCTCCATTTTTTTATCCTTTCGCCAGCGCAAGATTCTGGGAAAGCGTGTGGCTACCCCACTTTTATGGCGTTTGGAAAAAGCGATGCCTTCAAAGGCAATTTCAAAAACATGATGCGGCGTTACGCTGCGTACCGGACCAAAACGTTCCAAAGTGTGTTTTTTGATCCAGGCGTCCACTTCCCTAAATTCCTTATCGGTGAGCCCGGAATAGGCTTTGGCAAAAGTGACCAGTTCCTTTTCTCCTGCTTCATTTTTTTGCCAAAGGGCAAAGGTGTAATCCGTAAACAAATTACTACGACGGCCGTGGCCCCGCATGGCGTAGGTCAATACGGCATCTATGGTTAAGGGGGCTACTTTCCATTTCCACCAATCCCCTTTTTTACGTCCTACTTGATAGGGGGAATCCTTTCGTTTTAGCATTAGGCCTTCGCTCCGTTTCTCCCTGGATAGATTGCGTTCTTGGGCAACGGCTTCCCAAGAATCAAAGTCCATACGATGGGAGAGTAGTAGTGGAAGGGATTCCATAACCGTATTTAAAATGCCGGCTTTTGAGGAAAACAAGCGTTCCAAAATTTCCCTGCGTTCTACAAAAGGCAGATGGCGGATGTCCTTTCCTTCCCACTCCAACAAATCATAGGCTTTTAAGATAACCGGGGTTTTGGTCAATAGATTTTTAGAAAGGGTTTTACGGCCAATACGGGTCTGAAGGTCATTAAAGCTGCCTAGTTCCCCATTGGGATAGGGCAAGAGTTCCCCGTCCAAAACAGTACCGTTGGGTATACAGCCCACAAATCTTTGAAATTCTGGATATTTGTCGGTGACCAATTCCTCACCACGGCTCCATACAAAAAGTTCGTTTTTTCTTAGGATGACCTGGCAGCGGATGCCATCCCATTTGTGTTCTACGGACCATTGTGAGACATCACCTAAACTAGCCACCCCATCTTCTACGGCATAGGCCAAATAAAAGGGATAGGGTTTGGAGAGATAATCGCTTTCTTTTTCTTCCAAGACCAAATCTTGGAAGCTAATGGTATCTGGATCCCAATTGCCCATTAACTTGTAGGCCAGTACATCTTCATCGATACCCGTAGCCTTGGACAGTGCACGGGTCATTAGTTTTTGGCTCACCCCAATGCGAAAACCGCCGGTAATAAGTTTGGTAAATACAAAGCGTTCGTAGTAGTTAAGCTGACTCCAATTCTCAAAGAGGTAGGCTTTTTTGTCCGCTTCTTCCTTGGGTTTTAAGGCAATCATTTCCTTTAAAAAGGTGGTCAAACTCTTAAGGGTCGGTTTTTCTCCTGCCGGGACAACCAAGGCAATGGTTTCTGCCAAATCCCCAACGATATGGTAGCTTTCCTCAAACAACCATAACGGAATGTTGGCGAGTTCCGCCGCCCATTCCCTAAGTAAGGTGGTGTTTACCGGTCTTGGTGGCCTACGGTGCGATAAAATAGCAATGGTCCACACCTTATCGGCATCGTTGGCTTGGGTAAAATAGGTGGCCAATGCCTGTACCTTTATATTGGTTTTATTGGTACTGTCCAAGGTTTTTATTAGGCGAGCGAATTTTTTCATTCCACCTCCGTTTTTAAAGTTTCGGAAGTATTTGGTTCCGCCAATTCCCCTTCATACTGGGTTTCTTCCGTACGTGCGTCATAGCCCAGTTCCCGCAGGTATTTGGAAAAGATTTCCGTATAGCCATGGGTGCAGATGATCTTTGAGGCCCCCGTATCTTTTATGGCTTTGAGGAGGTCCGGCCAATCGCAATGGTCGCTCAACACAAATCCTTTGTCTATGGCGCGCCTTCTCCTGGCACCCCTAAAGGCCATCCAGCCACTGGCGGATGCAGTAACAAAAGGGGTCATTTTACGGATCCAGGTACTCCCATGTGCGGAAGGTGGGGCAATGACGATATTTCCTTTGATGTTCTCTTTTTTGGTGTCCCTAGTGATGAGTTCGGTTTTTGGAAAATGGACCAAGGACCGCAGTACTTGTGTCATATTTTCCACCGCACCATGGGTGTATATTTTACCAATGGAAGGATCCAAATGCTTTAACAGGCGTTGCGCCTTGCCCAAGGAATACCCAAAAAGCACGGAAGTCTGTCCATTGGCCTTATTTTCTGCCCACCACTGATTAATGTCTTTAAACACCTCTTGTTGCGGGGTCCATAGAAAAGCGGGCAATCCAAAGGTACATTCGGTAATAAAGGTGTGGCATTTGACATTCTCATAGGGCGTGGCGACACCGTCATCTTCCAACTTGTAATCGCCCGTAAAGACCCAAACTTCCCCTTTATATTCCACTCGGATTTGTGAGGAACCGATAATATGCCCAGCAGGATGCAGGCTAAATTTTACACCATTTATGGTAAAGGTTTCACCCCATTTCTTACCGGCGATGACAACATCTCCCAGACGATGCTTTACAATAGGGAGGTTTCGATGATGGGTAATGTACTTTTTATGTCCCCAACGGCTATGATCCGCATGGCCGTGGGATATGATGGCTTTGTCCACCGGTTTCCAAGGGTCTAAATATACCCCGGCGGCAGCGCAGTAAATACCTTTGTCCGTAAATTCTAAAAGGGGGTTATGCATAGCAGGATGAAATTACAAAATTAGAATGGCCCGCGTTAGCGATGGTAGCGGAAAACCCACAGCCGCTTTTTAGCGGTGAGGATTTGCAACGTACAGCGCGGTGCGCAGCAAACGCCAAAATATTACCCATTAAGGATATTCTTTAGCTCTAAAAAGATTTATATTTGCCAACAAAATTTTGAACATGCCCATTATTGATTTATACGAACAAGGGAATCAGCGTAAAGATTTAGCGCATTTTGCCACATTGGCCACTTTGGCTGCCGTAGATGGCGAAATCAATGCCGATGAGAAAGCGATTTTGGATAAGTTTGCCTTTAAACTTAATATTACGGACGCGGAGTACAAGGAAATCCTAAAAAAGGAGAACAAATATCCTATTGATACCCCTCATAGCGGCGAAAAACGTTTGAAGCGGTTGTTCAATTTTTTCCAGATTATTTTTTCTGATAACGAGATGGACAAGGTAGAACGGAAAATGGTGGAGAAATATGCCATTGGCCTAGGTTTTCCTGTTGCTAAGTCTGAGGAGATCATTGAAAAATCCGTGGCGATATTTACTGGTAAAATCGCTTTTGAGGATTACTTGTACCTTATGGAAAAGTAGCCTAGTGGTACTTGGCCAAAAATTCCTGTAGTTTTTCTACCATTTTGCGGCTACCGCAGAAGAAAGGCACCCGTTGGTGCAGTTCTTTGGGCTCAATGTCCATAATCCTGGTCTTACCGCCAATAGCCAAACCATTGGCCTGTTCCGCTATAAACGCCATGGGGTTGCACTCGTACAGCAACCGTAGTTTTCCACTTTGGGATACACTGCTTTTAGGATACATATAAATGCCGCCTTTGATCATGTTCCTATGAAAATCGGAAACCAAGGAGCCAATATATCTAGAGGTATACGGACGATCACCTTCTTCTTTTTGGCAGTATTTGATATAGTCTTTTACGCCTTGTAAAAAGTGGGTGTAGTTTCCCTCGTTTACGGAGTAGATTTTTCCATTTTCTGGAAATTGCATGTTGGGGTGCGATAGGTAAAAAGTACCAAGGGCGGGGTTCAAGGTAAAGCCGTTAACGCCATCCCCGGTGGTGTATACCAGCATGGTAGAAGTTCCATAGACCACATAACCTGCGGCTACCTGTTGGTTGCCCGGTTGCAAGAAATCCTTTAACTGTACGGGAGTGCCCACGGGGGTAATCCTTCTGTAAATGGAAAAAATGGTACCTACGGAAACGTTAACATCTATATTGGAAGAACCGTCCAAGGGATCTATAAGGACTACATATTTGTTCTGATGGTTTTCATCTTGGCTGTTAATGGCAATAAAACTATCCTCTTCCTCAGAAGCTATGCCGCAAACAATTTCCCTATTGGTTAGGGTCTGTATAAATTTTTCATTGGCAAAAACGTCCAATTTTTGCTGGTCTTCCCCTTGTATATTGGTGTCGCCAGCAGCGCCCAAAACATCGACCAGACCAGCTTTGTTCACCTCATGGTTGACTACTTTGGCCGCTAGGCGTATGGCATTGATCAATTTTGAAAGTTCCCCGGAAGAGTATTGGAAAGAGGACTGGTTTTCGATGATAAATTCACCGAGGGTCTGATTTTTTTTTGTCATGGCTTGGGTTGTCGTTTTACTCCACAAATATCGGGCATTTTGTGAAACTCCAACGTTTTCGTAAGTGAATTGTTGTTTTGTATTATAACAAATTGTTTTATTTGCAACAGTTATGGAATATACCATTAGAAACGCAAAACGAACGGATATGCCACGGGTGTTGGCACTGATCAATGAGTTGGCACTTTTTGAAAAAGAACCCCATGCCGTTTTGGTAACTTTGGAAGAACTTACCCAAGCAGGCTTTGGCGAACAACCGCTTTTTCATTGCTTTGTGGCCCAAGTTGGGGAAGAGGTGCAGGGTATGGCACTGGTATACCCTAGATATTCTACTTGGAGCGGCCCAGTGATTCATCTGGAAGACCTTATCGTTACCCAAGCTATGCGGGGAACGGGACTGGGATCGGCACTTTTAGAACAGGTAGTGCGCTATGGAAGGGAAAAAGGAGTACGGCGTATTAGCTGGGAGGTGCTGGACTGGAACGAGCCCGCAATCACGTTTTATGAAGCCAAAGGCGCAAGGGTTATGCGGGACTGGAATGTAGTACAATTGGACGAAGAAGGCATTGAAAACTTCTTAAACTAAGAGATCAAGAATAGGGATATGCGAATATTTAAGTTTGGAGGGGCATCGGTTAAGGATGCAGATAGTATTAAGAACGTGGTACACGTACTTAAGGAAGTTGGGCATAAGGATACCCTACTTGTTATTTCTGCCATGGGCAAGACCACCAATGCCATGGAAGCCATTGTGGACGCCTATTTTAACGATAAAAAGCGGTTGGACAATGCTATAGCCGTTGTAAGGGAAAACCATAAGGAAATTATCAACACCCTTTTTGAAGCCAAAAACCATGAAATCCATAATAGGGTCAATGGGCTTATAGAAGAGTTCCGGGGCTTTTTAATGTGGAACAAATCGCCCAATTACGCTTTTGTTTATGATCAAGTGGTAGGCTATGGGGAGCTTTTGTCCACCAGTATCGTTAGTGCCTATTTTAATGAGGTGGGCTTGGGAAACCAGTGGCTGGATGTGCGAGGGCTGATTAAAACGGATAATAGTTATAGGGACGCCCAAGTGGACTGGGACTTGACGGAAAAGGAGGTCGTTGCCCAAGTCAATACGGGAGAATTGAACATCACCCAAGGATTTTTAGGAAGTGATGCCAATAATTTTACGACCACTTTAGGTAGGGAAGGGTCTGATTATACGGCAGCAATATTGGCGTATTGCCTCAACGCGGAATCCGTGACCATTTGGAAGGATGTGCCCGGTGTTTTGAACGCGGACCCCAGACATTTTGAGGAGACCCAACTATTGCATCAGATCTCTTATACCGAAGCTATTGAACTTGCTTTTTATGGTGCTTCTGTCATACACCCAAAAACGCTTCAACCTCTACAAGGAAAGGAGATACCCCTTCATGTAAAATCGTTCCTCAATCCTACGGAACCTGGCACTACGGTAGGTAAAGGGGTTAAAATATCGCCAGAAGTTCCTTGTTTTATTGTTAAAAAGAATCAAGCCTTGGTTAAGCTGTCCACCTTGGATTTTTCCTTTATTGTAGAAGAAAACATGAGCGAAATCTTTAAACTATTGCATACGCATAGACTTAAAGTAGATTTGCTGCAGAATTCGGCCATTAGTTTTTCGGTGTGCTTGGACAATAAATTTGGAGGCTTGGATCAGGCGTTATCTGAACTCAAAAAGAAGTTTAAAGTGACCTGCCATGAAGCCGTTTCGCTATACACCATTCGTCATTTTGATGAAAACTCCGTAGCCAAGATTTTAAATGGCTATTCCGTGCTTGTGGAGCAACGTGGAAAGGTAACAACGCAACTGGTTGTAAAATAATTTTCTTTGGAATTTTAAAGCTCTTAATTTTCTATATTTACCTTTTTCAAAAGTGAAACATGGGGTTGGTTACGGCGAAAGAGGTTGCAAAGGTCATTAAACTGGACAAGTACGGATTTATAGGTACGTTCATTGGATGGCTTTTGATGGCCGCGACCAAAATCACTACCATCAACAAATTTTACGATAAGAACAAAGACTTGGAAGGTCGCAAGTTCTTGGATGAGATATTAAAGCATTACGAGATAGACTTTGATATCCCGGACGAGGATTTTAAAAGACTCCCAAAGGAAGGATCGTTTATCACCATATCCAATCATCCCCTTGGCGGAATAGATGGTGTCCTACTTTTAAAATTGATGCTTCAACAGCGTTCGGATTTCAAGATTATTGCCAATTTTCTGTTGCATCGCATTGCGCCTATGAAGCAGTTTATAATGCCGGTAAACCCTTTTGAAAGCCATAAGGATGCCAAAAGTAGTATCTCTGGTTTTAAGAATGCGATAAGGCATATTAGGGATGGACATCCTTTGGGAATTTTCCCTGCCGGTGAAGTTTCTACCTACAAGGACGGCAAGTTGGTCGTTGATAAACCTTGGGAAGAAGCCGCTATAAAATTGATTAGGAAAGCTGAAGTCCCGGTGGTGCCTATTTACTTTCATGCCAGGAATAGTGGTCTTTTTTATAGATTGTCAAAATTGAACGATGTTTTTAGGACGGCCAAATTACCATCTGAGGTCACTACACAACGCAGGCGCCCCATTAAAGTACGTATTGGGCAACCCATAACGGTAAAAACACAAAAGGAGGAAGAAACTTTGGAAGGTTTCACGGAATTACTCCGAAAGAAAACCTATTTATTGGCCAACGTATTCGAAAAGGAACGGCTGATAGATAAAGTACCCACGTCACTCAAAATTCCCAAAGCACCTAAGAAAATCGCCACTGCGGTGCGTACTGAGGTCATACAGGGTGAGATTGAAAAGCTACGGGAAAAGGAATGCCGTTTATTACAAAGCAAAAATTATGAGGTTTTTTTGGCACCGGCCAAAGACATCCCGTTTATCCTACAGGAGATCGGAAGACAACGTGAAGTTACGTTTAGGGCGATAGGTGAGGGAACAAACAAAGCCATAGACTTGGATACCTTTGATGCCTACTACCATCATTTGTTCTTATGGGACGATCAAGAAAAGAACATTGTAGGTGCCTATCGAATGGGTATGGGGGATTCCATTTTTAAGGCATACGGTATCGACGGGTTTTACCTTCAAGATTTGTTTCGGTTTGAGCCGGAACTGTACGGAATGATGTCCAAATCCATAGAGATGGGTCGTGCCTATATCACCAAGGAATACCAGCAAAAACCTATGCCGCTCTTTTTGTTATGGAAGGGAATCGTACATACCACTTTGCGTTTTCCAAAGCATAAATACCTAATTGGGGGTGTAAGTATCAGCAATCAATTTTCCAACTTCTCCAAGTCCCTGATGATTGAGTTTATGAAATCCAACTATTGGGACCCGTACGTTGCGCAATATGTGCATCCCAAAAAAGAATTCAAGGTAAAGTTAAAGGATGCGGATAAAGAATTTGTGTTTGATGAGACCAAGGCAGATTTAAATAAATTTGATCGGTTGATCGAGGAGGTAGAGCCAGGCAGTCTTAGGTTGCCGGTATTGATAAAAAAATACATCAAGCAAAATGCCCGTATGGTGGCCTTTAATGTAGATCCCCTGTTCAACAATGCGGTAGATGGGTTGATGTACATCAAAATTGCCGATTTGCCAGAAAGTACGGTAAAACCGGTAATGGAAGAATTCCAGGCAGAATTGGAACGTAAAGATGCGGAAGCTACCCCCTAAAGGGATGAATTACCCATATTTTCAAAAACATACTTTAATTCCGTAGCGATCTGAAGGCTTCGTTCTTCATATTTTACGGCTTGTAGGGGAGTGCCATCAAACTTCTTGGGGTCTTCATAGGTGATAGGAAAACGGGCTTCCGCACCTTGGACTATAGGGCAGGCTTCATTGGCGGAATCGCAAGTTAGAATTGCCCCAAATGCCGAACCCGGATTAAAGCCATGGTCATAGGTTTTTGAAAAACAGACCACCGCATGGGCATTCCCATGGTACTTTACCGCATATACCGGATTGTCTCCTTGGGCTATGGTATGGATAATGAAGCCCTGTTTTGTTAAAGTCTCTGCCACTTTAGGAAACATGGCGGTGGCTTCCGTGCCCCCAGAATAACAAACCAAACTTGGAATATTGAAATATGCGGATAGGGTTTGTGCCCAGATTTGCGATAAATGGCTTCTGCGGGAATTATGGGTACAGATAAAATTCAAAGCAATAGGGGCTCCGTCTTTAATTTTTTCGTTGAGATAATGTAATAAGGGTTGTAGGACGGCTTTACGCTCGTCGCTAATGTTGGCCGTATTCAAAGTGGCGATTATAGCTTCAATTTTTGGATAAATCATACAATCTTTTGTTGATTGGGAGGTAAAAGAAACGCTTTATAAACGTATCCCTGTATCCCTGGTATTTTTACTGTCCTACTATTTTGCTTCTTCGTTCAAAAAGCAAGTTGTCTTTCCAAATTCCCGCTTGGGTTTTTCCAATCCTTTCCCGCTTTCCTAAAAATCGGAAGCCAACCTTCTCATGGAGGGTGATACTTGCCTTATTTTCTGGGAAAATCCCGGATTGTAGCGTCCAATAGCCCGCATCTTCACTTTCCTTAATAAGTTGCCCTAATAAAGCTTTTCCAACGCCCTTACCTCTATGGTCCGCACCGATGTACACACTTACTTCTGCCACCCCGCCATACACGCATCTGCTGGATGCCGGGGACAATGCCGCCCAACCCAATATCCCGTTACTTTCTTCTGCGATGATCCTACAATGGTCAATATGGGCTTCGTCCCATTGGGCGTATTCCGGGATGTTGGTTTCAAAGGTTGCAAAACCGGTTCTTATCCCCTCGGCATAGATATTGGCGACCGCAGGCCAATCGGTAGATATCATGGCACGTAAAACCATAGCATGTTAACAACAACCGCTACCGGGAGCGCAACTATTTTCATTGGACACCCCTACCGTTACGGGTATACCACAAGCTTCTTTGGCTTTGCAATCCGTTTTTTCTACAGCAAGTTTAACCAAGAATTTGTTGTTGTCCCAAAGCACGTCATCTACAAAAAGCTGGGCGGTATGGAAACGGGCATTGCTGTATTCAAACTTTACTTCCGCATCTCGATCCATAGCACGGATGCCATCTACTTTCTTTAAGATACCAAGGGCTTTTAATGCAGACATATATTCTGTCTTGTCCTTTTCTTCGGGGCTTTCCCAAAGTTGTATAATGGTTTCGTTCCAGCTATCTGCCCTAGCACCGCAATCCACGGAATCAATGGTTAGATTTTTGATTTCGGTAATGTGGTAATTGGCGCCTACGTAATGGCCCGGTGCGTATTCAAACAATAGGGCTTTGCCACTATGTGTTTCCAATAATTGTAAAAATTCTTGTGTTTTCATGTTAACAACAGTTTTGGTTGACATTGGTAAAAAAGCTTTGGAAGGCCTGTTGCAAGGCTATCCATTTTTCACGGTTAATGCAGTAGCACAGGTTTTTGCCTTCAAAAGTACCGTGTAGCAGACCAATTTTTTTTATTTCATTTAGATGTTGGGAAATGGTAGGTTGCGCAAGGCCAATGACGTCCACCAAATCCGTGCAGATGCAATTTTCTTGTCTACTGATGTACTGTAGAATGGAAATGCGTGCCGGATGTGCCAGTACTTTGGCCGCTTGTGCCAATTCGTTTTGGGAAATGGTGAAGATATGTGTTTTGGATGCCCCCATAATTATATATTGCAATATTACGATGATATGCCCAAATAAAAAAGCCAGAGTAGGATTCTCTGGCAATTTTTTTAGAACCAAGGCTTTTTTCCAACCTGATATGTGTTATAGAATTCTTCATCGGATTTGGTAAGGTAGATGATTCCTTCTATTAAGCCAATAAGTCCCGGAATCCAAAAGAAAAATGCACCTATTGCAATACAGGTTGTAGCGTAACCAACGAGTGTTACACCAAGTAAAATAAACCCTTCTTTTTGATAACCAAGGATAAATTTATGGACTCCAAGAGAACCTAAAATGATAGCAAGAATACCTGCTAGTATTTTTTTGTTCTCACCTCCACCTACGGCCTTGTTTAAACCATCGCTAAACTCGTTGGCAGTTTTCTTGGCTTCATCGGCAAAGTCACCGGCAGCTTCCTTGGCATCACCTGCTGCTTCTTTTGCGGCATCTTTTGCTTTGTCAAAGGCTTCTTCTGCCTTATCCCCTAAATCTTTGTTTTCTTCACTCATAATTGTGTTATGTTGATTAATTGGATTCTAAAAGTAATAAAATTATGTATAGCTAAAGAAACGCTTTATCAACAGGTTCCCAGAGTTCTAATTTATTGCCTTCTGGATCTAGGACCCATCCAAATTTTCCGTAATCATATTCTTCTACTTCGCCAATAACAGTAACTCCTTCTTTTTTGAGCACGTCCAGCAGTTCCATAAGGTTTTCTACCCTAAAGTTCATCATAAACGGTTTCTTGCTAGGGGCATAGTAGGTGGTATCTTCCTTCATAGGGCTCCATTGCGTGGAGCAATCGTTTCCTTCTTGGTCTTTCCACCAAAAGGTGCAACCGTACTGATCGGTGTTCAACCCTAAGTGGTTTTTATACCATGTCTTAATTTTATCGGGGTCTTTACTTTTAAAGAAAAACCCACCCAAGCCCGTTACTCTATTTTTCATTTGTAGTCGTATTATCGGTTTTTTAGCCAAGGAACTTATTTCCTTGCTATGCTTTTCCCATATAGGGCAACCCACTGTGGGAGGGTCATTTTTTGGCAGAGTTCTGCAATTAACCCATACGGTATGGTTTCCATTTTTTTAAAGCGGATGCAACTTTTTCCCATATCCAATTTGGTTTTTACATGTTTTGGATATTCGCCAACAAACCATTCATATAGTTGGGTATCCGCATAGATCCCGGAATGGTAGAGGGCCACAAAGTTTTTTTGGGAACCAATATTGATGAACGGCAGCGGTAATTTGGTATCACAATGATAGCCTTTAGGGTATAACGAATGTGGAACCACGTATCCAATCATTTTATAACTGATGCATTCTTCAAATCCCGGCGGGAGGTTGGTCGCTACGGTCTTTCTTAATTTGGAAACCGCTGTTTGTCTTTCTAGGGGTAACTTGGAGATGTACTCCTCTACCGTGTTGGCGTCTATGGTCATGGTATTGGGCTTTGATTGCCCACTAAAGTTAGCAAAATTTAGCTTTCACCTTATCTACAATGGTCTGGGCCAATTTTTCATGGCTCTCCACGGTCCATCCGGCAACATGGGGGGTCAATAGCACATTGGGTGCTTTTCTAAGGTATTTAAAGGGTTTGGGTTTGTTCATAAAAAAGTCGCTAAAATCAAATGACTTTTTTTCATATTCCAAAACGTCCAATCCTGCCCCTAGAACTTTGCCGGATTTTAACCCGGCTACCAGATCTTTGGTAACCACACAGCTTCCCCGGGCGGTATTCAATAACCAGAAGGGTTTTTGGAAGGCATTTATAAATTCTGAATTTACCATGCCTATGGTTTGTTCCGTTTGGGGAACGTGCAAGCTTATGACATCGGATTTTTGTTGTAGTTCCAGAATCCCCACTTGTCTGGCATTATCATCGCCCACCCCACCAATAATATCATAACAGATGACTTCTACGTCAAAACCCGTAAGTTTTTTGGCAAAGGCCTTACCCATATTTCCGTAACCGATAATCCCCACCGTTTTTCCGTCCAGCTCCACCCCACGGTTTCCTTCACGGTCCCATTTGCCTTTTCTAACCTCTTTATGGGCTTTGTTCATTTTGTTCATTAGGGCCAAAAGCATTCCCAGGCTATGCTCTCCCACAGCATTTCTATTGCCCTCTGGCGCACTTGCCAAAAAAATGCCTTTTTCTTTGGCGTAGATAGTGTCAATATTTTCCAACCCGGCACCTACACGCCCAATAAACTTTAGGTTGGCGGCTTTATCCAAAAACTGTTTGTCCAGTGTAAACCTACTTCGGATAACGACCCCGTCATACTGGGCTATTTTAGCTTCGATCTCTTCTTTTGTGCTGGTATAATCTTCATGGTTTTCAAAACCCAATTCTGCAAACTGTGCTATAAGTGTGTGGTGATTGGTATCTAAATGGAGGATTTTCATGATAATAAATAGTTAGTAGTCGGTAATCCAGTGTATTTTGGCCTCACTATATTTTTGGATAATGTGTTTTTGTCATTTCATGCGTCACATCTCCAGTATGGGCCGTGTTTTGTTTTTCAAAGAGCAAAAGGTGTACTTCTTCATCGTCTTTGGTGGATGGGCAATGTTCTACGCCCTTGGGTACCACAATGATCTCGCCTTCGTTCACCACCTCGGTCCGGTCCCTAAACTTCATGTATAAGGTTCCTTTTAAAACCTGAAAGAGTTCGTCTTCCTCTTCATGGGCATGCCACACAAATTCCCCTTGGATTTTTGCCAGAATGACTTGCATATCATCAACAGTAGCAATTTGATGGGGATGCCATTGTTTGGAAAAGAGTCCGTGTTTTTCTTTAAGGTTGATGGGTTTCATATGGATTACTTTTAAATTCCTAGGATGGCCTTTGCGATCCAAAAATAAATCAAGATGCCAAAAATATCATTGCTGGTAGTGATAAAGGGTCCTGTGGCAATGGCAGGGTCAATATCCCGTTTATGTAAAAACAAGGGAATAAACGTGCCAATTATACCTGCCACAACAATAACGGCCACCAAGGAGACGGATATGGCCAGGGCCGTATAAAAATCACCTTTCCAAAACCAAGTGAACAATAAGAGTAATGCGGCCAAAATGACCCCATTCAGGAGTGCTAAGAGCATTTCTTTTATCAATCTATTGGATATGCTTCCTTTTAAATCATTATTGGCAAGCCCTTGCACAATAATCGCACTGGATTGTACTCCTACATTTCCGGCCATGGCCGCGATCAAAGGGGTAAAAAAGAAAAGAATGGCGTGTTTGCTGATCATCTCTTCAAAACCTCCCATTATACCCGCGGCCCCTAGTCCCCCGATCAAACCTAAAATAAGCCATGGCAATCGGGCTCGGGTCAATTCCCATATACTATCATCGGCTTCTACATCTTGTGAAATACCTGCTGCCATTTGGTAATCCTTATCCGCTTCTTCCTTAATGACATCTACAATATCGTCAATAGTAATCCTGCCAACCAGACGCCCTATTTCGTCCACCACGGGAATGGCTTCCAAATCGTATTTGGACATGATCTTGGCCACTTCTTCCGGGTTTTCGTTAACGTTTACGGCGTCTACTTTTGGAATATATACATCTTTTATCTGTGCGCTGTTTTTGGCCGTAAGCAGGTCTTTTAGGGAAAACCGCCCCATAAGCTTATCCTCTTCATCCACGACATAAATGGAATGGACCCGTGTAACGTTTTCTGCTTGTTCCCGCATTTCTTTCATACAGGCCAATACGTTCCAGGTATCGCGGACCTTTACCAATTCCTTGGCCATAAGACCACCGGCAGAATCTTCATCGTAACGTAACAGGTCTACGATATCCTTGGCATGCTCCCGGTCTTCTATTTTAGAGATGACCTCCTGCACCAACTCTTTGGGCAATTCCCCAACGATATCAGCGGCATCATCTGTATCCAACTCCTCTAGTTCCCCCGCTATTTCCTTTGGGGAGAGATTGCTCAATACTTCTTCCCTTATATCCTCATCCAACTCCGTTAATACGTCGGATGTTTTTTCGCTATTGAGAAGTTTTATAAGATAGGTAGCTTCTTCCACACCAAGTTCATTGGTGATTTCCGCAACATCCGCATAATGGAACTCCTTCATCATCAGACGCAGTTTGGCATCGTTCTGATCGGCGATCAGTCCTTGGATATCCGTTACGAGTTCGTCTGTGAGTTTAAATGGAATCATTGGCAATCTTGTTGGTCAATGCTATGAATTCTTCAACGGCCAACTGTTCCGGCCTTTGGTCAAATATAGTATCTTCTTTAAGACTATCGGAAAGATGAAAACTTTTAAGGCTGTTGCGCAAGGTTTTTCTTCTTTGGTTAAAGGCCGTTTTAACCACTTTGAACAATTTGATTTCATCGCAATCCAGTTGTGACTGTGCCTTCCTAGTTAGCTTTAATACTCCGGACTGCACCTTGGGCGGCGGGTCAAAAACTTCTGGATGCACGGTAAACAAGTATTCCGCATGGTAAAAAGCCTGCACCAGAACGGATAGTATGCCGTAGGTCTTATTTCCTTTTTCTGCACAAATGCGTTGCGCTACCTCTTTTTGGAACATTCCTGAAAATTCTGGAATACTTTTTCTATGTTCCAGCATCTTAAAGACAATTTGGCTAGAAATATTATAGGGAAAGTTGCCCGTAATCGCAAATTGTTCACTTCCGTAATATTCTGGCAGATCGAATTTTAAAAAATCGGCCTCTAGAATATGAAACGGGTTTCCTTCCGCTGCAATATTAGGGTGTTCCAACAGAAAGTGATGATGGAGATAATGGATGGATTCCCCATCCAGATCCATGACCGTTAGCTCTATTTCCTTTGGCAAAAGGTATTTGGTAAGAACCCCGGTGCCAGGCCCTATTTCAAGAACTTTGGTATATCCTTTAAAGGAAAGGGTATTTGCAATTTTTTGGGCAATGGTTTCATCCTTTAAAAAATGTTGCCCAAGGTGTTTTTTCGCCTTTACAAAACTGGGGTCTTGGACCTTGTCACTATGTTTTCTATACGATGTTGTCTGCCTTTGTTTTCCTCTTTTGCCCATGTAAGGCTTTTGGGTACAAGATAGAAAGTTCAATCCACATTTGGGACATATATCCAGGCTTTTGCAGAAGACTCCAAAGTGGCCAAAACCCTGGAATAGGCCAAACTTTCGTAAAGGTCTATTTTATACAGTTCATAATTGGATACTTTGTATAGAACTCCTTCTACCACATCTTTTGGATTGCCACTTGGTACTACAATGGGATACTTGTCCATCATCTTTTTTTCGTGCTTAATGTAGCCAGATAAGACATCCTTGGTTCCTTTTAATTTGCGGTCCAGTATTTTTTCCTGTACCTCGCTCTCTTGTAATGTGCCGTATGAAAAAAGAAGTTGTGTCGTTTTCAAATGTATTGCTCGCTAATAATTTCTAATTCTGTCCTAAACGCCACAAATTTATTAGGGAACAAACGTGCACCTTCGGCACGCATTTGGTCCGCGTCCTCTTGGTAATAAGCTTCTAAAGTTTTTTTATTTTTTGTGGTGTATTGTACGGAGTAGGTTGCACCACCCAGCTCCTCATTTACACACACGCGACACATTTTGGCTTTGGTAAATTTTTTGGTTGCCAACATATCTGGAATATGTTTTTCTTGCATCCATTTTAACCATGCATCAAGCACGTTCTCATCAATGTTAATAGTGACGTTATAAATTAACATGGGGTGTTTTTGTGGGGGAACG
>CALGQU010000230.1 GCA_937959125.1 uncultured Croceitalea sp. | reverse complement strand
ATCAAACGCATACAGTGATGGATACGTCCCGGACCTAGGCGACCTTGGGCAATTTCAAATCCGCGGCCTTCCCCCAACACTAAATTTTCTTTAGGGACCCTAACATTATCCAACACGATTTCTGCATGGCCTTCCGGGGAATCGGTATACCCGAAGACCGATAGTGGGCGAACCACTTGCAATCCCGGTGTATCCATAGGCACCAGAACCATACTTTGTTGTTGGTATCTGGGAGCATCAAAATCGGTTTTTCCCATGACGATGGTAATCTTGCAATTGGGGTCCATGGCCCCGGAGGACCACCATTTTCTGCCATTAATGACATAATCGTCGCCATCCCTAACAATGGAGGTTTCAATATTGGTCGCATCGGAAGAGGCAACTTCTGGTTCCGTCATTAAAAAAGCGGAACGGATTTCACCCTCCATCAAAGGTTGTAGCCATTGCTCTTGTTGTGATGGAGTGCCATATTTGGCCAACACCTCCATATTTCCCGTATCCGGGGCATTGCAATTAAAAATTTCCGATGTCCAAGGCATGCGCCCCATCTGTTCTGCCAGGGGAGCATATTCCAAATTGGTAAGTCCCGGACTAAAATCGCCATAGGATTTTGGCAAGAAAAGGTTCCAAAGCCCCGCATCCTTTGCTTTCTGCTTTAAAACTTCCATTCCCGGCCATCGTTTCCAGAGATTATCCGGATTTCTATGGAAGGCCTCCGCTTCAACGGCAACGGGTTTAATATGTTCTTCAAAGAAGGCTTTGAGTTGCTGCTGTAACGCTAAGGATTTTTCCGAATATTCAAAATTCATAGGTGTTCGTTCTAATTTGGTTTAGCCTGAAATGAGGTATCCGCCATCGGCCGTATACACCCCTCCGGTCATATAGGAGCCGGCCTCCGAGGCCAAAAGCATTACCAATCCGGCCATTTCATCGGGTTCCGCAACCCTACCCAAGGGCACCATATTGGTATACATGCCCACCAATTGTTCATTTTCCCAAAGACTCTGGCTAAACTTGGTTTTGATCAAACCAGGGCAAACCACATTGGAACGGATGCCATGCTTGCCCCATTCCTTAGCCTGGTTCTTGGTCAGCATAATCAATGCCGATTTGGTCATGCTGTACAATCCCAGTCGAAATCCGGGATGGAGCCCTTCTACAGACGATATGTTGATGATACTCCCGCCACCGTTCTTCATATGCGGATATACCAAATTGGAAAGCATCCAAGGGGCCTTAACATTAACATCCATGATTTTATCAAAAACCTCCTCCTCTGCTACTTGCAGCGGACCGTAAAAAGGGTTTATAGCGGCGTTATTGACCAAAACATCAATCTGCCCATAAGCTTCCAAGGTCTTTTCTACCAGTTGTTTCCGTTGTTCGCCATCACCGATATGGCAAGCAATTCCTATAGCCTCCCAACCCTTCGATTTAAAATCGGTCGCAACGGCATCAACGGCTTCCTGCTTTCTACTGCTTACAACCACTTTTGCCCCATTCTCTGCAAGACCTTGGGCTATGGAAAGCCCAATTCCTTTGCTAGATCCTGTAACAATAGCCACTTTACCTTTAAGGTCGAATCTGTTTTTTATACTGCCCATTTATGCAAATATCTTTTTATCCGTATTTAAGGTCAATGCCTGTGCATCCATCAAAATTTCTGAAAGTCCCGTAGTTTTTGGCAATTCATAACGGTAGTAAAACTTCATGGCATGAAGCTTACTTTCAAAAAACGCCTCGGACTGGGATTTGGAACCCAAAAGCAATGCTCCCTGTGCCTTCACCCCAATGGACAACCATTGCCATGCGATAACGATGGTGCTAAAAAATTCCATAAACGGAGTGGCATCTGCCAAAAACCGTTGGTAATCCCCTTTAAGGGCGTAACCCATTAAGGATTGTAGTACTTCTTGGGTGAGCTCCAATTTTTCACCCAGTTTTTTTGCATGGGGTACTAAGGCTTCGTGGGTCAATGCCTCTTCTATCGTCTGTTGTATTTCTTTGGAAAGTAACTGCAATGCTTTTCCGTTTTCCATGGTGACCTTTCTGCCCAGCAAATCTTGCGATTGGATTCCGGTCGTCCCTTCATAAATGGCTGAAATACGGATGTCCCTTAAGTATTGTTGCAAAATGTAGTCTGAACAGAAGCCGTAGCCCCCTAAAACCTGCACGCCATTGTTTACTGAGGTAATCCCCATTTCCGAAGGATAGGTCTTTACCACGGGAGTCAAGATTTCCAACAACAACTTGTTTTTTGCCCGTTCTTCTGGGCCAGAAGCCGCTACGGAGAGGTCATAGTATTTAGAGGCCAGAAAAATAAGGCTCAAAGCTCCCTCGCACACTACTTTTTGTAACAAGAGCATACGTCTAACATCTGGGTGGTTGATAATCAAGGTCTGTTCTTGGGTAGCGTCTTTTTTACCACTACTCTGTAATTCCCTACCCTGTGGACGTTCATTGGCATATTGTAAGGAGGCATGATAGGCTCCTGTTGCGATAGCAGCCGCTCCTCTACCGACCCCTATTCGGGCGCCATTCATCATCAAAAACATATATTTAAGTCCCATATTGGCCTCGCCTACCAACCAACCGGTACAGTCCTCCTTATCCCCAAAGAACAAATGGGTGGTGC
>CALGQU010000229.1 GCA_937959125.1 uncultured Croceitalea sp. | reverse complement strand
CAATCCCGTAACCCTGCCTACAACCAATAATGAGTGTATAACGCTGCTGTTTGAAAGCAGCAGTGATGGGCGTAAATGCGTCTCAAGCTTTACCTTCCAAAAATTGGGTAGCCAAGCGCAAAACCAATACTATGCCTGACTACCGCCATTAGATCTATCGCTTATGCTCTGGATTCTTGAAGTCTGTTTTACACCCTGCATCCCAGGCGTCCGGTAAATTGCCATGCGCTGGAATCCCACCATTGTCTTTCAGTAGGCGAGCCATATGCATACAGTTCCAGGCCAAGAAAGTGGTATTGCGGTTCGTGAAATCATTCTCGGGTCCACCCGAACCCGGATCGAGATAAGAAGGACCAGGACCGACTTCCCCTAACCATCCAGCATCCACCTGGGGCGGAATGGTATAGCCAATATGAGAGAGGGAAAACAAAATATTCATGGCGCAATGCTTTACCCCATCTTCATTGCCGGTAATCAAAGTAGCTCCTACTTTTCCATAATCGCGATATTGCCCTTTTTCATTGAAAGAATGGGTGTACCCGTACATGCGTTCCAAAACCCTGTTACAAACGGACGTTTTTTCGCCCAACCAAACCGAAGTGCAAAGAATAAGGATATCACAGGCATCCACCTCTTTTTGTATTTGGGGCCAGTCATCACGATCCCATTCTGGGGTTTCCGTCATGTCTTTGCCCAAACCTGCCGCAAGGACATAATCTACCGGACGTATAACTTTGGTCGTTGCCCCATTGGCCTCAAATATTTGTTGTGATATTTTGATCAGGCCCTCCGTATGGGAGAGTATCGGGGTGCGGCTTAGGGTACAGTTTAGGAAAAGTACCTTTATGTCGTCATACTTGGCAGGTGCGGAATCACAATGTTTCTTTATCTTTTGTTGTAGCTGTTCGGACATGATATCGATTTTATGGATTAGAAGAATTATCTTCCTATGAAGATAAGGCATTTTTTTATGCCGCTCAGTATTCTTTGTTAAAGCAAAAAATGATTGGCTGGCCCCATACTAGGGGTATCGGTCCATTTCTTTATCATCTTTGGATATCGCCGGAAAATGGCAAGCAACAATAGGCTAAATTAGCTTTTTGCCTTGCCCAAAACCTCTAAAATGGTCTCTGGGTCTAGGCGTTCCGTATAATCCTCCGGTACAAAACTGTAAATAATTTCACGTTCCGTATTCACAATATAGGTGGCTGGCATAGGCAGTTCGTAATCCTCATTACCGTTATGTTTAGCTACCTTGATGCCAAATTTATCATATAC
This sequence comes from uncultured Croceitalea sp., assembly GCA_937959125.1. Classification (GTDB taxonomy): domain Bacteria; phylum Bacteroidota; class Bacteroidia; order Flavobacteriales; family Flavobacteriaceae; genus Croceitalea. The sequence goes on along the minus strand of CALGQU010000229.1, from coordinate 28,723 downwards.
GGCCTGTAAATCCTTTGGCATTTTAAAAACCAATCCTAAAGATCTTGCATAAACGTTGTCCATATCACTAAGCACCGAAAAGAACAATTCGTTTTTCTCTGATGTGCTCAAGGAATTATCCGGGGTTTCCGGGGAGATGGCGATCAGTTCCGTATTTAAACTTTTTAGTTTTGTACGTACATCTTGCAGTGCCTTAAGTTCCATATTACAATAGGGACACCAGCCTCCGCGGTAAAAGGATACAATAAGAAAGTCGCTATCAAAATCGTTTAAAGAAACTTTTTTTCCATGTACGTCGGGCAGAGTAAAATTGGGTAATGTGCTACCATTTTGCACTGCTTTAGCGCCAAGAGATCGCTCTTTTAAAGCATTGGTACTACTGCTCATTATTTTTTGTATTTCTGCCGGAATCCTTTTTTTACTATCCGCTTTTTTTTCTGCAAGTTGTTCTGATAATCCCATAATCTTATCTTTTAAAAAGTATTCTATTCTTAAACTAATGGATTCCCTTAAACTTGGGAGTCTACCCAATAGTCGTAAGGAAACACGATTCAATTCAAAAAGCAAGGGATAGATTTGATAAAATTGTAGCGATTGTTTTTAAATAGCCGTTAAACAGTTGTTTGTGGTAAGAGTTCGATTTAGAAAATAGATGGGGATCCCTGTAATCAAATATGAAGATATAGATATGGAAATTGCTTATGGTTTTTTGGTTTTTGTGCCTTTTTGATGGTATTGGTCCCAACAAAATGATTTTAGGTTGCGGTAGTGGTTTTGCAACATCTGGGACAACCATGTATTTAGCCAATAAAAAACCTTCCAAAAAGGAAGGTTGTCATTGGTTTGGATGCTGCTTATTGAAACCAGCCTAGGGAGTCAAAAAGACCAAGTCTGTCCAATAGTATACAGAGCGGAATTGCTATAAGTATTACAACCAAAGCAAGGACCATTACCCTAAGAAAACTATTCAACAACTTGACGCCAGCGGAAATGTCCTGAGTCATAATGTGTTAATTTTTAAAAAAATACGAATTTATTTTTGATAAATCCGTAGAAAAACACCCTTTTTTCGATAAAATGTACAATTAAGAGTTTGTTTTGCGTTTTTTTATTGAATTTCTTAAGATTTTCCCGAAGTCATTTTTTCCTCCAACACCTCTAAAGAGACCCCTTTTGTCTCTGGCATTAGGAAGATGGCAAAAAGCAATTGCAAGACCATCATCCCAGAAAAGAAGATAAAAATAGGCCATGGATTGTCCTTAAAAATTCCAATTTCCTTATCTAAAAAAGTAGGGGTCAACAAGGTAATTAGCGCTGCAAAGACCCAATGGGTTCCCGTACCCCAAGCTTGGCCGTAGGAGCGTACCTTATTGGGAAAAATTTCTGAAATAAAAACCCAAATAATAGCTCCTTGCCCAACGGCATGCGAGGCAATAAATACTAAGATAAATACCAAAAGGAGCAAGGAATTGGCACCACTATAAAAACACCAGCCTACCATGGCGAGACTTAAGATATAGCCTATGGAACCCAAATAAAGGAGTTGCTTTCTTCCCAAACGGTCAATTAAAGCAATACCCACAAAGGTGAAGATAAGGTTGACAAGGCCAATAGATATGGAACTGAACAAAGATTCTCCCGCAGCTAAACCCGCCCGCTCCAGGATTTCTGGAGCATAGTACAGCACAAAATTGATTCCGGACAGTTGGTTGAAAAAGGCCAATAAAAAGGCTAACACCAAGGGCTTGTTGTATTTCCCGGAGAATAATTTTTCCTTTTTTGTGGTTATTGAAGAAGTAAGTGAGGCTTTTAACGCATGTAAACGCTCAGACACTTGGTCCTTAGTAAGCCCCAATCGTTTTAAGGAAGTTTCGATAGCGGATTCAGGTTGATTTTTTAATAACAACCATCGCGGACTTTGGGGTAATTTCAATACCAAAACGGTATAGATAAGTGCCGGAACTGCCTCCATGCCCAACATCCATCGCCATGCAATAGCACCACTAAAAAACAATCCGATAAGGTAGTTGGAAATAAAGGCAATCAAAATGCCAAATACAATATTGAATTGATAGGTAGCGGTCAATCTCCCGCGATTGTTGGCACTGGATATTTCTGAAATGTAGATAGGTGCCGCTACAGAGGAAGCACCTACCCCAATGCCGCCGATAAAGCGAAAAAAGGAAAAACTATAGGCCTCTGGGGCAAGTGCGGACCCAAGGGCAGAAATAAAATATAGCACCCCGATCCAAAATAAGGTTTTCTTTCGGCCAAGTTTATCCGTGGGTATACCTCCAAAAAGAGATCCTAAGACGGTTCCCCAGAGTGCCATGGACATTATGAAAATTCCATGGAAGGTAAATAGGGTATCGCCCAGAAACCAATTGGTCCCCCATACCTCTTTAATGGGTTGGTTGGCCCCACTGATCACCACAGTGTCAAAACCAAAAAGAAAACCGGCCAATGCGGCGGTCAATGAAATTCTAAGTATACGTTTGTCCATTGGAAAGTGTTTGGCTAAAACTACTTAATATTATATAATTTCTTTGATATGGTCCAGGATGATCGCTGTAGCGCCTTGCTCTTGCTTGACATAGTTTCGATTAATGGAGCCAATCTTTTGTCGTAACGGAGGAGAGGTCAATAGCCTGTTCATGGTTTTTGAAAAACCTTTGGGCGAATCAATAGTCTTGATTCCTCCTGCATGCACCAAATCCTCTGCTTCCTTAAAATTTGAATACTTGGGTCCTATAAGTATGGGAATACCAAATACGGCCGGTTCCAAGGTGTTATGTAAGCCTGTTGCAAAACCACCCCCAACATAGGCGATATGGGCATAGCTATAAATTTTGGTCAATAGACCAATGGTATCCACAATAAGTACTTTGGCATCTTCAGGGATATTGGTATCAGTCAACTGGGAAAAGCAATACGTCTTTTTTGTAATGGTTTCTTTTAGTTTCTCAATAGCGGCTTTTTTAATGTTATGTGGGGCAATAACAATCTTTAAAGCACCATCATAGGTATTGATAAAGGGAACCAGTAGGGCCTCGTCTTCCGGCCAAGTGCTTCCTGCCACAAAGCAAGGGTGGCCGTTGGTAAACCCTTCCATAAAATCCAGCTTGTTGTCCTGCTCCAAAATGTGCCCTACACGGTCAAAACGGGTGTCGCCACTTACGGTACAATTAAGAACGCCAATGCGGTCCAATAATTCTTTGGAATGGGCATCTTGCACAAAGAAATGGCTAAAGGCTTTTAAACTAGTTCTCAAAAAACTTCCATGCCATTTAAAATAAGACTGTCTTTCTGCAAACAGGGCGGATAAGAGCAGGGTAGGAATCCCTTTGTTTTTGAGGGTATTCAAGTAATTGGGCCAGACCTCGTATTTAATGAAAAGCGTAAGACTGGGATGCACCAATTCCAAAAAGCGTTGGGTATTTGAAATGGTATCCAAGGGTAGGTAGACCACAACATTTGCAGGCGTACTGTTTTTTTTGACCTCATATCCAGAAGGGGAGAAAAAACTAAGGACCAATTTGTAATGGGGGTAAGCTTCCCTTAGCCGCTCCAAAACAGGCAGACCTTGCTCATATTCCCCTAGGGAAGCCACGTGCATCCAAATAGTCTTGTCGGCTGCTCCAATGTTTTTATCCAAGAGGGAAAATGTTTGCTTTCGTCCTGCAACGAATAGCTTTATTTTAGGATTGAAAATTGCAATGAGCCGCAGTATGGGCCAGGCAATTTGAGTAAAGATGTTGTAAAGGAACCTCAAGAAAATAGGTTTTGTGCTAAAATACATTTCTTTAAAGGAAATGCACCCTAAGGGGGCTTATTTTGTTAATTTTGTAGCCTAATGCAAAGGGATGAGAAAAATTCAGATGGTTGACCTTGTAGGTCAGTATGAAGGAATTAAAGAACAGGTAAACAAAGGCATGGACGGCGTTTTAGAGTCGGCTTCCTTTATCAACGGCCCAGAAGTCCATGCATTTCAAAAAGAGTTGGAAACCTACCTTGACGTTAAGCACGTAATTCCTTGTGCCAATGGCACGGACGCCCTTCAAATCTGTATGATGGGCCTTGGCCTACAACCCGGGGACGAGGTGATTACGGCAGACTTTACCTTTGCGGCAACCGTTGAGGTGATTGCCCTTTTGCAGTTGACACCGGTTTTGGTTGATGTGGTACCCGATACGTTTAATATTGATATTGCTGCCATTGAAAAAGCCATTACCCCAAAAACAAAGGCCATTGTACCTGTGCACCTGTTCGGCCAATGCGCCAATATGGATGCGATTTTGGATTTGGCCAAAAAGCACGACCTATACGTTATTGAAGATAACGCCCAAGGTATCGGTGCCATGCATACCTTTAAGGATGGTAGCAAAATGAAATCCGGTACCATAGGACATGTGGGGTCTACCTCTTTTTTTCCATCCAAAAACTTAGGCTGTTATGGTGATGGCGGAGCTATTTTTACCAATAATGATGATTTGGCCCATACCATAAGAGGAATGGTCAACCACGGGATGTACAAACGATACCATCATGATGTTGTGGGGGTCAATTCTAGATTAGATTCGTTACAAGCCGTGGTGTTACGTGCAAAACTTCCCAAATTGGACCAATACAATGCCAAGCGTAGGGAGGCGGCTAGAAAATATAACCTTGCCTTTAAGGACCACCCGGACATCATAATTCCCAAAACGGTAAATGGTTGTGAGGGCATTTGTGATAGTTGTGATTGTCATGTGTTCCATCAATATACATTGCGTATTTTGAAAGAAAAAAGAGACAATTTAGTACAACATTTAAATGATAATGGCGTTCCTTGTGGTGTATACTATCCAATACCGTTGCATAGGCAAAAAGCGTATTTGGATAGCAGATACGATGAAGCCGATTTTCCGGTAACCAACAAACTTGTTGAAGAAGTAATTTCACTGCCCATGCATACAGAACTGGATGATGAACAGTTAAAATTTATAACGGACTTAGTGCTTAATTTTTTAAACCAATAGCATGAAAAAGATACTTGTGACCGGCGGCCTTGGATTTATAGGTTCCCATACGGTCGTAGAACTCCAAAACGAAGGTTTTGAAGTGGTGATTATTGATAACCTTTCCAATTCTTCGGAAGAGGTGTTGGGTGGTATAGTCGCTATAACGGGTAAAAAGCCCATTTTTGAAAAAATGGACCTTAGGGACAAAGCAAGCGTAACAGCCTTCTTTGCCAAACACTCGGATTTGGAAGGCGTAATACATTTTGCTGCTTCTAAAGCAGTGGGTGAAAGTGTGGAAAACCCGCTCTTGTATTATGAAAACAACCTTGGTGTACTGGTCTATATCTTACAGGAATTGCAGAAAAAAGGCAACGCCAATTTTATATTTAGCTCATCATGCACGGTATATGGACAGGCAGATGAGATGCCCATAACGGAATCGGCCCCGGTGAAAGCCGCGGAATCCCCTTATGGGAATACCAAACAAGTGGGGGAAGAGATTATAAAGGACACTTGTAAAGTAAATCCCCAGCTTGCCGCTATTGCGCTGCGCTATTTTAATCCGGTTGGAGCACATCCAACGGTAGAAATTGGGGAATTGCCCATTGGTGTCCCTCAAAACCTATTGCCTTTTATTACGCAAACGGGCATCGGCCTACGGGAACAACTTTCTGTTTTTGGGGATGATTATCCAACGGAGGACGGTACCTGTATCCGGGATTATATCCATGTGGTGGATGTGGCCAAAGCACATGTTTCAGCATTGCAGCGCCTACTTACCGGGGAGAATCAAAGTAATTATGAAGTATTCAATTTAGGAACGGGAAAAGGAAGTTCCGTTTTAGAGGTGATACAAAGTTTTGAGCGGGTCTCCGGTGAAAAATTGAATTACCGCATAGCACCAAGACGTGAAGGTGATGTAATACAGGCTTATGCAGATACCCAAAAAGCCAATGAGGTTTTGGGGTGGAAAGCAGCATCCAGTTTGGATGATGCCGTAAAATCTGCTTGGGAGTGGGAACAAAAAATAAGGAAAGCGGACAAAGAACCATCTGTCTAATAATTGCTTTATGATACAATTTTAAAGGAGGTCCACTTGGTCCTCCTTTTTTTGTTTACCTTATTGCCAAATTAAATAGCAACCTAATATGCTTTACGTTATGAAATTTTGCTTGCGTCTTGGAATCTTTTTGTTTTCGGTCTTGATGTATGGTCAGAAAACCTACCTGCATTGCGGGACCCTTTTAGATGTGGAAAACGGAAAAATGATGAAGGAAAAAACCTTGGTTATTTCCGAGGACAAAATCATGGCCATTGAAAATGGTTTCAGTACGGGCGGCGATACGGATACTACTATAGATTTAAAGGACAAAGTGGTCTTGCCGGGTTTTATAGATATGCATGTACATATTGAAGAGGAATCCAGCCCTACACGATATTTGGAACGATTTACATTGAACGATGTGGATGTTGCTTTTAGATCTACCGTTTATGCTAAACGAACCTTGATGGCCGGCTTTACCACCGTTCGGGATCTTGGGGGTAGCGGTGTGAACATCGCTTTGCGTAAGGCCATTGCTAAAGGTTATGTGCCGGGCCCCCGTATTTTTACGGCAGGTAAAGCTATTGCAACCACGGGCGGACATGCAGATCCCACCAACGGCATGCGAAAAGAATTAATGGGAGACCCCGGACCAAAGGAAGGGGTGGTCAATTCTCCGGAAGATGCTAGAAAAGCCGTTCGCCAACGCTACAAAGATGGTGCCGATGTTATAAAAATAACGGCTACCGGAGGGGTGTTAAGTGTTGCAAAGAGCGGGCAAAATCCACAATTTACCGAGGCGGAGCTGGTGGCCATTGTAGAAACGGCCAAGGATTACGGAATGCTCACCGCTGCCCATGCCCATGGCGATGAGGGGATGCGAAGGGCAATTAAGGCCGGTATAAAAACCATTGAACACGGCACATTGATGAAAGAGCCAACCATGGATTTAATGATAAAACACAATACCTATTTAGTACCCACTATTTCAGCGGGGAAGACGGCTGCTAAAATGGCTGATATCCCAGGATTTTTACCCCCAATAGTGGCCAAGAAAGCAAGGGAAATAGGACCGGTAAGTGAGAAGAACTTTAAAAAGGCCTACGATAAAGGGGTGCCTATTGCCTTTGGTACGGACGCAGGGGTGTCCCCGCACGGGGAAAATGGAAAAGAGTTTGGGTATATGGTGGCGGCCGGAATGCCGGTATTAGAAGCCCTAAGATCTGCTACGATAACCAATGCCCAATTGTTGGGAATGGGCGATTCTTTAGGGCAGTTAAAAGAAGGTTTTATTGCAGATATCGTTGCGGTAGATGAAAACCCAATGGACAATGTAGCTACCTTGAACAATGTGGTTTTTGTAATGAAGGATGGGAAGGTGTATAAAGAATAGACAATGATAACAATTGATCCTAATGGTAGTTTTGTTGCCGGGTTTTCCTAACAATTAAAAACAGGATTGTTTAATTTAAGCCAAACAAAAAAGAGAAGTCCTCAAAAAGGGGAAGTCTTCGCTATGGCATAGGCCTATCCTTATTGAATTATTGTATTTTTGTGCTAAGCATTCTTGAAATCCTTCGACAAAGAGTTTTATGGATAAATACTCGTTTTTAAACGCAGCCCACACCGCATTTTTTGCGGAATTATACGATAAGTACACTAAAAGCCCAGATAGCGTAGAACCTAGCTGGAGGGCATTTTTTCAAGGATTTGACTTTGGTTTGGAAAGCTCGTTGGATGAGCTTGATATCCAAACACATGCCAATGGAACTTCCGCAACGGTCAATGGTCAAGCGGTAGCATTACCAGAGTCTTTGCAAAAAGAATTTCAGGTGATTCGTTTGATAGATGGATACCGCTCCAGGGGACATCTGTTTACACAAACCAATCCTGTTAGGGAGCGTAGAAAGTACGAGCCTAGCCTGGCCGTTGAAAATTTTGGTCTTTCGCAATCCGATTTGGATACGGTATTTGACGCCGGAAGTATTATCGGCATTGGAGCAAGCAGCTTAAAGCAAATCATCGCCCATCTGGAACGTATCTACTGCGATGCCATAGGCGTAGAGTATATGTACATCCGCACGCCAGAGCGTATCCAATGGATACAGGACTGGTTGAACGTCAATGACAACCACCCAAGTTTTTCTGCCGATGAGAAGAAGAATATTTTAAGAAAACTGAACGAAGCAGTTTCTTTTGAGAGTTTTTTGCATACCAAATATGTAGGCCAAAAACGCTTTTCCCTAGAGGGGGGGGAATCTTTGATTCCTGCTTTGGATGCCATCATTGAGAAGGCGGCAGATGCAGGGGTAAAGCAATTTGTCATGGGCATGGCCCACCGGGGAAGATTGAGTGTATTGACCAATATTTTTGGAAAATCGCCCAAAGATATTTTCAGTGAGTTTGATGGCAAGGATTATGAAGAGACCATTTTTGACGGTGACGTAAAATACCATTTGGGTTGGACTTCCATGCGGGAGACCGATTCTGGGAAAATGGTAAACATGAACATTGCACCCAACCCGTCGCATTTGGAGACCGTAAACGGTATTGTAGAAGGCATCACAAGGGCAAAGCAAGACAAAGATCATGAAGAGGCTATATCTGAAGTGTTACCTATTTTGGTGCATGGGGATGCGGCATTTGCCGGTCAAGGCGTAGCCTATGAAATTATACAAATGGCCCGTTTGGATGGGTACCACACAGGGGGTACCATTCATATTGTGGTCAATAACCAGATAGGCTTTACTACCAATTACCTGGATGCCCGATCATCTACCTATTGTACGGATGTGGGTAAGGTAACCTTATCCCCGGTATTGCACGTCAATGCTGATGATGCCGAAGCAGTGGTCCATGCCGCTATATTTGCCTTGGAATACCGCATGCGGTTTAAAAGGGACGTTTTTCTAGATTTATTGGGCTATCGTAAATATGGACATAATGAGGGAGATGAACCCAAATTTACACAGCCATTGCTATACAAGTCCATCTCAAAACATCCAAATCCACGTGATATATACGCAAAGAAATTGGTGCAAGAAGGAATTATTGAAGAAGGGTATGTGAAGACACTGGAACAGGAATACAAAAAGAACCTAGAGGAAGACTTATTGGATTCCCGTAAAATAGAAAAAACACGGATTACCCCGTTTATGCAGGATGAATGGGAAGGGTTTCGGCAGCAAACGGAAGATGCTATGCTAAAAACCATAGATACGACTTATGATCTTTCCAAGATGGATAAGGTGGCCAGAAGCATTACCCAATTGCCGGAAGGCAAAAAGTTCCTTAGAAAGTTGGAACGCTTGGTACAGGCTCGTAGTAAAATGTACTTTGAGGACAATAAACTGGACTGGGCCATGGGAGAACTTTTGGCGTATGGCTCCCTACTGGAAGAAGGTTGTGATGTGCGGATGACCGGTCAAGATGTGGAAAGGGGGACGTTTTCACACAGACATGCCGTCATCAAAACGGAGAACCATGAGCAAGAAGTGGTGCTGCTCAATGAACTTGGAGAGCACCAAAACGGAAAATTCCATATCTACAATTCCTTATTGTCTGAATATGCGGTGATGGCCTTTGATTACGGATATGCCATGGCGAGCCCAAACACACTCACCATTTGGGAAGCCCAGTTTGGGGATTTCAGTAATGGGGCACAAATAGTCATTGATCAATATCTGTCCTCCGCAGAGGATAAATGGAAATTACAGAACGGTTTGGTACTGCTGCTGCCTCATGGATATGAAGGACAAGGTGCGGAACATTCTTCTGCACGTATGGAACGCTATTTGCAACTTTGCGCAAAAGACAATATGTATGTGGCAGATGTGACTACCCCGGCCAATATGTTCCATTTGTTGCGTAGGCAGATGAAAGCCGAATTTAGAAAACCATTGATCGTTTTTACGCCTAAAAGCTTGTTGCGCCATCCTAAGGTAGTTTCTACCAAAGAAGAATTGGCTTCAGGTAGCTTTATGGAGCTGATAGATGACACCAATGCAAAAGTGGACCAGATAAAGACGTTGGTATTCTGTACCGGAAAATTCTATTATGATTTGTTGGCCAAACAAGAGGAGCTGCAGAGGGATGATGTGGCTTTGGTTCGTTTGGAACAATTGTTTCCATTGCCCACTACCCAAATGCGGGAAGTGCTTAAAAAGTACAAGCATGTAGATGATGTGGTATGGGCACAAGAAGAACCCCGTAATATGGGGGCTTGGGGCCATTTGCTCATGCATTTTGAGGAGGCAAAGAACTTTAGGGTGGCTTCGCGAAGATTTTATGGTGCACCTGCCGCTGGTAGTGCGGTGCGTTCACAGAGACGACATGCCCAGGTCATTACCTACGTTTTTGATAAGACCAAAGACAATTTTGAAGTAAGAAAATAACAAAAGCGATATTAAAGTTTAGATACGATGATTCTAGAAATGAAAGTCCCATCACCGGGAGAGTCCATTACAGAGGTAGAAATAGCGGAATGGTTAGTGCAAGACGGCGATTATGTTGAAAAAGACCAGGCCATTGCAGAAGTGGATTCCGATAAGGCTACCTTGGAGCTGCCGGCCGAGCAAAGTGGGGTGATTACCCTTAAAGCGGAAGAAGGGGACGCGGTAGCCGTTGGGGCAGTAGTTTGTTTGATAGATACTGGCGCAGCAAAACCGGAAGATGATGCCGCACCCGCGGTAAAAGAAGAGGTAAAAGAAGCCACCAAGAAGGAGGAAGCCCCTAAACCCGCAGTTAAGAAAGAAACTTATGCATCCGGTACCCCATCACCGGCGGCCAAAAAGATTTTAGAAGAGAAGGGAATACAAGCAGCATCTGTTGCTGGCACGGGACGTGATGGAAGAATCACCAAAGAAGATGCAGTGAAGGCAGTACCTTCCATGGGAACACCAACTGGTGGGAGTAGGGGAGAATCGCGTTCCAAACTATCCATGTTGCGCAGAAAGGTGGCGGAACGGTTGGTATCCGCAAAGAACGAAACCGCCATGTTGACCACCTTTAACGAGGTAGATATGTCGCCCATTTTTGAACTTCGCAAAAAATACAAAGAGACCTTTAAAGCAAAGCACGGCGTAAGTCTAGGTTTTATGTCTTTCTTTACCAAAGCGGTCGTACGCGCCTTGGAAATGTATCCGGCCGTAAATTCCATGATCGACGGTAAAGAAATGCTAACGTATGATTTTTGTGATATAAGTATTGCGGTTTCCGGCCCCAAAGGGCTTATGGTTCCTGTAATCCGCAACGCGGAAAACCTAACCTTCAGAGGGGTGGAGGCAGAAGTAAAACGATTGGCCATACGGGCTAGGGAAGGAGAGATAACGGTAGATGAAATGACCGGTGGAACCTTTACCATTACCAATGGCGGTGTATTTGGCTCTATGCTATCCACACCAATAATCAACCCTCCGCAAAGTGCGATCTTAGGCATGCACAACATCGTGGAACGTCCAATTGTAAAGGACGGTGCCGTAGCCATTGCCCCTATTATGTATGTGGCACTTTCATATGACCATAGGATTATTGACGGTAAAGAGTCGGTAGGCTTTCTGGTAGCCGTTAAGGAAGCACTGGAAAGTCCGGAAGAGTTGTTAATGGGCGGTGCCGTTGAAAAAGCACTGGAATTGTAAAAAAGCAAATTCAAAAACTAAAATAGCCTGTTCCATCTTATTGGGAGGGGCTATTTTTTTGCAATACGGTGTCCTTTTTTACCTTTAAGTAGAGCAGTTTTTTGTCATAATCAATAATGGCCTTTCCCTTTTTAAGGATGTCCGACCCAATGATGCCGTCAACCGGAAGTACTTTATGGTTAGTCAAGGCCTCATTAACATGGACGAGGTCAAAAAGTACTATTTTCTGTTTTTTACGGAACCATTCTCCCAATTCAATACTGTTTTTTCTGGAGATCAAGGTTTCCATTTCAGTAGCTCCAGCCCCGGCAGCCTTAATTTCCGATACTTCGGATATTAAATTGAAGTACCCTATTTTGTCCATTCCAATGCAGGTGTTGGACGCACCGGTATCCAGAATAAATCGACCTGAAACCCCGTTAATTTTAGCTATGATTTCAAAGTGGTTGGTTTGCGTAAGAACCAAAGGTATTTTGGTGTATCCTCTTTTGGACAAGATTTTTTTGAGTGACTTCATTCATAATAGTTTAATACAATAGTAGGTAGCAAGGGCCTTCAATACCGGTATTTTTCATAACGACCTGTTGTGGACGTTCGTAAAGATAAACCTATTTTTGCAGCATGATACTAACGGATACCCATACCCATTTATACAGTGAAGCGTTTGATGAGGACCAAGATGCAATGATGCAAAGAGCTTTGGATGCGGGTGTGGACCGTTTTTTTGTCCCGGCCATAGATTCTGCCTATACAGAAGCTATGTATAGCCTGCAAAGCAAATACCCTAAGCATGTATTTTTGATGATGGGACTACACCCCACGCACGTAAAAGAAAATTATCTGGAAGAATTGTCCCATGTAAAAGAACAGCTGGCCATGTCAAAATTTTACGCCATTGGGGAAATAGGTATCGATTTATATTGGGATCGCACTTTTTTAAAGCAGCAACAAGATGTTTTTGTTACCCAAATTCAACTGGCCAAACGGTATGGACTTCCCATTGTCATTCATTGTAGGGAGGCGTTTGATGAAGTTTTTGAAATTTTGCAACAAGAAAAGGGGCCAGGGCTTAGGGGAATTTTCCACTGCTTTACGGGGGATAAGACGCAGGCCGTAAAGGCTATTCACTATGGTATGAAATTGGGTATTGGTGGTGTGGCCACTTTTAAGAACGGTAAAATAGACCAATTTTTAAAGGAGATTGATTTGGAGCATATCGTCTTGGAAACAGATGCTCCCTATTTGGCTCCTGTACCCTATCGCGGTAAGCGCAATGAGAGTTCTTATATTATTAAAGTATTGGAAAAATTGGCAACGATATACGGATTGGATCAAAAAACCATTGCCCATGCTACGACCCAAAATTCAAAGGTTGTTTTTGGCATTTAAAATAGGAGTATGGGGAGCACACCAAATATTTTGTTGATTTATACCGGGGGAACCATAGGAATGGTAAAGGACTATGAATCCAATGCGCTCAAGGCTTACGATTTTCAAGAGTTGTTGGATAACATACCGGAGTTGGGGCAGCTTAGTTGTAATATTTCCAGTAGAACGTTTAAAACCCCTATAGACTCTTCCAATATGAATATAGAGTATTGGGTGGAGATGGCATTGCTCATAAAAGAGAACTATTCCAGTTTTGATGGGTTTGTCATTTTGCACGGTAGCGATACCATGAGTTATTCCGCCGCGGCGTTGAGTTTTATGCTGGAGCATTTGTCCAAACCTGTAATCCTTACGGGTTCCCAGTTGCCTATTGGAGATTTAAGGACAGATGCCAAAGAGAATCTCATTACCTCCATTCAGATTGCCGCACTTCAAAAAATGGGGAAACCGGTTATACAAGAGGTCTGTCTATATTTTGAATATAAATTGTACAGGGGGAACAGGACCACTAAAATCAATGCAGAACATTTTGAGGCCTTTAGCTCGCCAAATTATCCGCCCTTGGTAGAGTCCGGGGTCAACCTAAAAATCCAATACCCCTATTTGCTTAGGTCGAAAAAAAACGGAAAGATATTGACTGTCCATACCCAAATGGATACCCATGTAGGTTTGTTAAAACTTTTCCCCGGTATTACAAAAAACCTGTTGGAAGCCGTATTGACAACACCAAATCTTAAGGTTTTGGTCTTGGAAACCTATGGTGCGGGCAACGCACCAACGGACGATTGGTTCATTTTGACTTTAAAGAACGCCATAAAAAAAGGACTCCATATCATTAACGTAACACAATGTGCCGGAGGAAGTGTTATTATGGGGCATTATGAGACCAGTAAAAAGCTATCGCAAATACAACTTATTGACGGTAAAGATATTACTACGGAAGCAGCCTTGGCCAAGGCCATGTACTTACTCGGTGCCGGAATAACGGACGCGCTGTTCAAGACAGTATTTGAGACGGCCTTGCGTGGAGAAATGCAGGAAAATTAACTCCCATTATTTCTTTAACTAATTATTTTTTTGTTAATTGGGCGACCTAACTATGAAAATTAGAGAGGTGGCCGAGTGGTCGAAGGCGCACGCCTGGAAAGTGTGTATACACCAAAAGTGTATCGAGGGTTCGAATCCCTTCCTCTCTGCTACTTTTCATTAGGACATTAATTGCGAAATTTTTATATCTTTAACATTAACATTATTAACTAACTAATTTTAAGTTTGAACACGATGAAAAAAATATCCTTTACTCTGGCTACTGCCGGAATGTTTATTTTAGGTACTACTACAGCTTCTGCCGCCATGTTGCAAGACGGAGCGGAAGAAAGCAAAGGGTTTACTCAAGTATTAAAAGAACAGTTCATACAAGGTGGTCCAGCATTTATGGGTATCGTATTGTTATGTTTAATTTTAGGATTGGCCGTTGCCATTGAGCGTATCATATACCTTAATATGGCGAGTACCAACTCCGCTAAATTAAAGCAACAAGTAGAAGATGCATTGGCATCCGGTGGTGTAGAGGCCGCTAAAGAAGTGTGCAGAAATACCAAAGGGCCTGTTGCCTCTATTTTTTACCAAGGTCTTGACCGTGTAGGTGAAGGTTTGGAATCTGCGGAAAAAGCAGTAGTTTCCTATGGTGGCGTTCAAATGGGACAATTGGAAAAGAACGTATCTTGGCTGTCCTTGTTTATCGCTATTGCACCCATGCTTGGGTTCATGGGAACGGTAATAGGTATGATTCAGGCATTCCAAAAGATTGCTGCTGTTGGTAACTTGAGTGCATCCCTAATTGCAGGTGATATCCAAGTAGCACTTTTAACAACGGTATTTGGTTTGATTACTGCGATTATCCTTCAAATTTTCTACAACTACATTATTGCTAAGATTGATAGTATTGTAAATGATATGGAAGACTCTTCAATCACTTTGATTGATATGTTGGCTGCCCATAAAAAGTAATTGATAACATTTAAAACTATCGAATCATGCAAAAAATAGTAAAGATTGTATTAATTGTTATTGGAGTTATTGCTGCGGCATTGAGTTTCTTCTTTATGCCCTCCGGTGATGATCCAGCAGCATTTGATAGCGGATCAATTGATGTTATGTTTTTGTTGACATGGATTCTATTGATCGCCGCAAGTGCTTTGGCATTGTTTTTTGGACTTAAGAAGATGCTTACCAGTCCAGGAGGACTCAAAAAAGCACTCTTTGCCATTGGTGGGCTTGTCATACTTTTTATCGTAGGGTATGCACTTTCCAGTGGAGATGAGGCAAATGCTGTGGTAAATGCCTTTGAAGGAAAGGATATCCAGCCTACTGCTGGGACCGTAAAAACCATTGGAATGTTATTGAACGTTTTCTTTATGATGACTGCTGTGGCAGTAGTTCTTATGATAATTCCAGGGTTAAAAAGATTAATAGGAAAATAAAAATTTAAATTATGCCTAGAAGAAAAGGAGCACCAGAGGTTAACGCTGGTTCCATGGCGGACATTGCTTTCCTGTTACTTATCTTTTTCTTGGTAACCACTACCATAGAAACGGATTCTGGACTGGATAGGATGCTTCCTCCCATAGAACCACCAACGGAAGAACCTCCTGTTATTAAGGAGAAAAACATCTTCACCGTTAATATTAATAAAAACGGTCAGCTTTTGGTAGAGGAGAAGATTATGGACATCAAAAATTTAAGAGAGGCGGCAATTGCCTTTTTGGATAATGGTGGCGCAGCGCAAGGTAGTCCTGAATATTGTAATTACTGTAAAGGTAAGCGGGACATTACCTCATCCGATAATCCAAATAAAGCGATTATATCATTAAAGAATGATAGGGAAACAAAGTATTCCACCTATATCACCGTGCAAAACGAGTTGGTAGGTGCCTATAATGATTTAAGGAATAGGGAGGCACAACGTTTGTACAATCAGGATTTTGTAAAAATGGAAGCGGAGTATTTAAACCCGGAGACGCCAAAGGATACCAGGGATGAATTAAAGGATAAAGTTAGACGTATCCAAGAATTGTTCCCACAGAAATTATCTGAGGCAGAAACCTCTAACTAACCCATAAAATTGATTTAGATGGCTAAGTTTGCTAAGAAAAAAGATGGTGATTTACCTGCGGTATCTACAGCATCATTACCTGATATTGTTTTTATGTTATTGTTCTTCTTTATGACGGTAACAACCATGAAAGACAGTTCCATTATGGTAGAGAACAATTTGCCAACGGCAAATCAGACCAAGAAATTGGAGAAAAAGGATAGGATTATTTACATTTTTGCCGGAAAACCTACCAGGGAATACCAAAATGTTTACGGTACGGAAACTAGGATTCAGTTGAACGATAAGTTTGCAAACGTGAATGATGTAGGCTCCTACATTCTTGAGGAAAGGGCCAAAAAACCACAGGAATTGCAGAATGTATTGACTACGGCTTTAAAAGTAGATAGCGAAGCCAATATGGGTCTGATATCCGATATTAAGTTAGAATTGAGAAAAGTAAACGCGTTAAAGGTAAATTATACGACCTCGGAAGGGGATGCCTTTAATAACTTAAATTAAGTAGTTCACTTACTTTAGTTTTTAATAACATGTAAAAGCCTTGAATTTTGGTTCAAGGCTTTTTCTATGGAACTCATTTGAAATTGGACACCAGATTAGAATGACGGAGGCGAATCAAATATATATGCCTTCACGCCGTTTTTTGCATAAACCCTGGCGTGTTCACGCATTCAAAAAGGGGATGTACTCATTTTGACTTTACTTTAATGTGGAAAAATAGGTTCTTGGTGATGTAATAAACTACGTAAAACGTTTACCATGCCAATACATAATCAAGTACCGGAAGTAAATGCCGGATCTATGGCAGATATCGCCTTTCTGCTTCTGATATTCTTTTTAGTAACTACCACTTTGGAAACGGATGAAGGTTTACAGCGTCTCTTACCTCCGCAAGAAAATGTTCCTGAGATAGAAGTGCATGAACGAAACGTGTTTCGCGTACAACTAAATGACAAAGACCAATTATTGGTGGAAGGGGAAGTGTTGGAATTAGATGATTTAAAACAAAAGGCAAAGGCCTTTTTAGATAATGGTGGTACTTCAAAAGGGAACCCTGGTCATTGTGTTTATTGTAAAGGGAATAGGGCGGCAGATTTATCTGATAATCCGGATAAGGCGATCATTTACCTAGAACACACTAGGATTACTTCTTATGGTGCCTATGTCGCCGTACAGAATGAATTGGTTGCGGCTTATAACGAATTGCGGAACAGGGAGTCTTTACTGGCCTATGGGGAAAATTACGCTGCTATGGAAACTCGGTTTTATGATGAAAAAACAACACTTGTAGAAAAAGAGGTGCTAAAGAAAAAAATCAAACAAATACGGACGTTGTTTCCGCAAAAGATACTGGAACCCAATGCAAATACGACTGCCTTATGATACGATCTAAAAAGAAAACTAAATCATTACCTGCTGTTTCTACTGCTTCCTTGCCGGATATCGTATTTATTTTACTATTCTTTTTTATGACGGTAACGGTTATGAAGGATACGAATCTGCTCGTAGAAAATACCTTGCCCAATGCTAAGGAAGCTGCAGAACTAAAAGATAGGGACGGTATCATTGAACTACGGATAGGGAAACCTTTAAAGAAATACGAAAGTAAAGTAGGCATGGAACCGCAAATACAACTAGAAGGAAAATTTATCCGTGTGGATGAGCTACAAGGATATGTTTTAGATATGTTGAATCAAATGCCAGAGCATAACAGAAGGAAGGCCACAGTTTCTTTAAAGGTCGATAAAAAGGTGGGGATGGGAATAGTGTCCGATGTCAAAACAAAGTTACGGGCCATAAACCTATTAAAAATCAATTATGCCACGTTGAATGGTGAGGGCCAATCAAATCTTTAAAAGCAATCACCAATTCCATTGCTAAGATTTGCCATTATTACGTTAATTTGTGCCTATGTATAGAGCGCTGTTTCTTTTAGGGATTTATATAGCTTTCGTAAACTTGTGTTTTGGGCAAGAGCCCAAAGTAGTCAAGGATAGTTTAGGGGATACTAGCTATTTAGAAGATCAGTTTTATGCGGGGGTTGCCTATAATTTTCTGCTCAACCTACCGGAAAATGCCACACTTCGTAATTTTTCCTATGCCATTCAATTGGGTTTTATAAAAGATATCCCCCTAAATGAAGAACGTAATTTTGGATTGGGATTGGGTTTTGGATATGGGGTAAATTCCTATTATAGTAATATCCAAGCAAGCAATACAAATGGTGTTATTGCCTATGACATTGTGGATAATGCCGATTTTGACCGTAGCAAATTGGAAACCCACGCCATAGAATTCCCTTTTGAAATCCGTTGGAGAAATTCCAATCCGGTTGACTATAAATTTTGGAGGGTTTATGGGGGTTTTAAAGCTGCTTATCTTTTCTCTAGACGTTCCAAATTTGTTTCCAATGAAGGTAAATCCAGTTTTCAAAATACGGATATTGAGCCTTGGCAGTATGGTTTCACCTTAAATTTTGGGTACAATACTTGGAACATACAGTTGTATTATGCCCTTGACCCTATTTTAGAAGGGGCAACCTTGGACAATGCACCAATAGATATCAAACCCTTTACCGTTGGCCTCATATTCTATATCCTATAGCCAATAGCGTAACAATACCAATTGCGAGGTAAACCCAATCAATACCCCAATCAGCAATTCCGTTTTGGTATGCGCTTTCATATATAATCTAGAGGTAGCGACTAAACCTGTACAAATAGTCAACAACCCAATGACGAGGGTGATGTTGATTTCAAAATGGATGCTTAGGCCAATTAGGAACATCATCAGACTTCCCATCCCTAGCAAATGGACACTGGTCTTTACTTTTAAAAATAGGAGGAGAAAAACGGAAATAAGTGCTATAATGAGCCCAATGAAGAAAAAGTAAATTTCGTCAATATAATTTTGGGGGATCACTTTATAAACCACCATTAGGTTCAAAAGGATACCAATGACCAAGGGGTAGCGTCTTTCCTTTAGGGTAGGCGTAAATATGGAACTGATCAGGCCTAAATTTTTTAAAATCAGAAAGAAAATAAGGGGAATAATTACCGTTAGGATGAATATGGGAAGGATATTGCCGCTTTGTTGTTCTATGGAAACAAAAGTGGGGGTAACCAAAAAATAAGCCAGTGTACCTCCAATAGGGATAAACAAGGGGTGAAAAATATAAGAGAAAGACTTTAGAAAGGCGTTCATTAAATTTGCTTTCTTAATCGGGCAACGGGGATTCCCAGTTGTTCCCTGTACTTGGCAACGGTACGCCGAGCAATAGGATAGCCCTTTTCTTTAAGCATCTTGGCCAATTTGTCATCGGTAAGCGGTTTTTTCTTCTCCTCTTCGCCAATGACCGTTTCCAGTATTTTTTTGATTTCCCTGGTAGAAACGTCCTCGCCTTGGTCATTTTTCATGGATTCCGAAAAGAATTCCTTGATGAGCTTGGTACCATAAGGGGTGTCTACGTATTTACTGTTGGCAACCCGGGATACGGTAGATACGTCCATTTGAATTTCGTCGGCAATATCCTTAAGGATCATGGGGCGAAGTTTACGTTCGTCACCGGTCAAAAAATATTCTTTTTGATAGTTCATAATGGAGTTCATCGTAATGAACAAGGTTTGCTGTCGCTGCTTGATCGCATCAATAAACCATTTGGCAGCATCCAGTTTTTGTTTGATGAACAAAACCGTATCCTTCTGCGATTTGGATTTTTTGGTACTGTCCTTATAGCCTTTCAGCATATTGCTATAATCCTTGGAAACATGTAATTCCGGTGCATTGCGACCATTAAGGGTCAATTCCAATTCCCCATCCAAGATTTTAATGGAAAAATCGGGCACTACGTGTTCTATCATTCTGGTATTCCCGGCATAGGAACCGCCAGGTTTGGGATTGAGCTTTTCAATTTCCAATATGGCCTCTTTGAGCTGGTCCTCGGTGATGTCATATTTAGAAAGCAATTTGCTGTAGTGTTTTTTGGTAAACTGCTCAAAGGATTTCTTTATGATCTCAATAGCAAGGACAATGGAATCCGTGGGCTGTTTTCGCTCTAATTGGATAACGAGGCACTCATCCAGACTACGGGCGGCTACACCGGGAGGATCCAATTCCTGTACTACTTTAAGGATACTTTCTATAGTGCTCTCATCCGTATAAATATTTTGGGTAAAGGCAAGGTCATCCATAACATCCGTCAATGGCCTTCGGATATACCCGCTCTCGTCCACGCTGCCCACCAAAAACTCTGCAATGGCCCATTGTTCGTCGGTAAGGTATACCGTGTTCAATTGGTTGATGAGATATTGGTTAAAGGAAATACCGGCGGCATAAGGAACGCTCTTTTCATCATCGTCCGCACTATAGTTGCTGGTTTGGGTCCTATAGTCCGGAATTTCATCATCACTCAGATAATCATCAATATTGATGTCTTCGGCAGCAATGGATTCACTATCCGTGGTATCATCAAAAGTGTCATCGTAAGCATCATCCAAGGTTTCGTTTTGTTCTTTCCCACTTTCCAAAGCGGGGTTCTCTTCCAACTCTTGTTTCAGTCGCTGTTCAAATGCCTGTGTAGGCAGTTGGATCAGTTTCATCAACTGTATTTGTTGGGGAGAAAGCTTTTGGGAGAGCTTAAACTGTAGATGTTGCTTTAGCATATGGGTGGTTCCTTACCTATAAAGTTAAAGAAATCATTTAAAACGCTGCATTCTGCGGCGTTCTAGGAAACGGAATTACATCCCTAATGTTGCCCATACCTGTTGCGAACTGCACTAAACGCTCAAAACCAAGGCCAAAACCGCTATGGACGGCCGTTCCAAATTTTCTAAGGTCCAGGTACCACCAGAGTTCTTCCTCTTCAATACCCAGCTCTTGCATTTTCTGTTGTAAGACCTCTAAACGTTCCTCACGTTGTGATCCCCCAACAATCTCGCCAATTCCTGGGAAAAGGACATCCATGGCCCTTACGGTCTTCCCATCTTCGTTTAAGCGCATGTAAAAGGCTTTTATTTTGGCGGGATAATCAAAAAGGATGACCGGGCACTTAAAATGTTTTTCTACCAAATAGCGTTCGTGTTCACTCTGTAGATCGGCACCCCATTCATCTATAAGATATTCAAACTTCTTTTTCTTGTTGGGTTTGCAGTTACGTAAGATTGCTATGGCCTCCGTATAGGAAACCCTTTTAAAGTCATTATCTGCCACAAAACGAAGTTTCTCAATAAGGGCCATATCGCTTCGTTCTGCCTGTGGCTTTGATTTTTCTTCGTCCAGTAGTCGTTTTTCTAAAAAGGCAAGGTCTTCTTGGCAGTTGTCGAGAACGTATTTTAAGACCCATTTGATAAAATCTTCCGCGAGGTCCATATTGTCATTGAGGTCAAAAAAGGCCATCTCCGGCTCGATCATCCAAAATTCCGCCAAATGTCGGGAGGTGTTGGAATTTTCTGCCCTAAAGGTGGGGCCAAAAGTATATACCTTACCAAGTCCCATAGCATAGGCTTCCGCTTCTAATTGACCGGATACCGTTAAATTGGTTTCCTTGCCAAAAAAGTCCTCTTTATAATTGACATCCCCCTTATCATCCAAAGGTGGGGATTTAGGGTCCAATGCGGTAACACGAAACATTTCTCCAGCTCCCTCGGCATCGGAACCGGTGATAATGGGTGCATGGAAGTAGTAAAAACCATTTTGCTGAAAATAGGTATGTACGGCATATGATAATGCGGAACGAAGCCGCATCACCGCGGAAAAAGTATTGGTCCTTACCCGTAAGTGCGCTTTTTCCCTTAAAAATTCAAACGAGTGTTTTTTGGGTTGTATAGGATAGGCGTCCGCATCCGCTTCACCATGGATAACAAGGTCACTGGCCTGTACTTCCACATTCTGGCCACGTCCTTGGCTTTCCACAAGTATTCCCTTGACTTGTATTGCAGCACCTGTAGTTATGGATTTGATCAAACTTTCATCAAAATTTTCAAAATCCACTACGCATTGTATGTTGTTAATGGTAGAGCCATCGTTTAAGGCAATAAAACGATTGCTCCTAAACGTTCTTACCCAACCGTTGATTTCTACTTCTTGTTGTTTGGGAGCAGTACCCAAAAGTTCTTTTACAGACATGCCAGCCATTGCTTCTTACTTCTAAATTAAGGCGCAAAGATAGGTTTTTGTAAAAAAGGAAGACAAAAAAACTACTTGCGTTTGGCCTTTTCATCGCCTTTTGGCAGAATGTCTATTTGAGGCTTTTTTAACACCTGTTTATTGGCAATACTACGCTCCAATGATAATAACAAAGAGGGCAATAAAATGAGATTGGCCAACATGGCAAAAAGTAGGGTTGCGGATACAAGGCCCCCTAATGCTTTTGTGCCTCCAAAACTGGAAATTATAAAGACCGAAAAGCCAAAGAAAAGCACAATGGAAGTGTAAAACATGCTTACCCCGGTTTCCCTTAACGCATTGTACACGGATTTTTTGATTTGCCACTTATTGGCCGTAAGTTCCTGCCGGTATTTGGCTAAAAAGTGAATGGTATCGTCTACGGAAATCCCAAAGGCAATACTAAATACCAAAATGGTGGAAGGTTTTATGGGTACACCAAGATAGCCCATTAGTCCTGCGGTAATTACCAACGGCAACAGGTTGGGGACCAAAGAAATCAAAATCATCCTAAATGAGCGAAAAAGATAGGCCATGAACAAGGATATCAATCCAATGGCAAAGGCCAAGGAGAGCAGTAGATTCTTGGTAAGGTACTTGGTGCCTTTTAAAAAAAGTAAGGCCTTACCGGTCATGTACACATTGTAGCGTTCTTTTGGAAATATTTTGGAAATGGACGTAATGAGGTCTTCCTCAATTTCTTCCATGCGGGTAGTCTTAACATCGCGCATAAAGGTGGTCATTCTTGCAATCTGCCCGGTACTGTCCACAAAACTTTGCAACAGATTTCCATTTTCCGCAGATTTTCTGGCCACATCCATGATAAACGTATTCTCTTGTGACGTGGGCAATTGGTAGTACTTAGGAATACCGTTGTAAAAAGCTTGCTTGGAGTATTTGACCAAGTTGACCACGGATACCGGTTTGGAAAGTTCCGGGGTCTCATCAATTTCATTGGCCAATTGATTCATTCTACGTAAGGTGGCAGGTTTTAAAATACCGTTCTTGCGTTTGGTGTCCACAACAACTTCCACAGGCATAATACCGTCAAACTCTTCTTCAAAAAAGCGGATATCCTTAAAAAATTTAGCATCCTTGGGAAGGTCTTCGATCCTGCTTCCCGTTATTTCAATTTGGTAAATACCAATGATACTCAAAACCAAAACGGAGATGGAGGTAATGTATACGGCAATACGATGGTTGCGTACCACATGTTCCATCCAATTTACAAAACGATCGATCCATTTTTTGCGCAGGTGCTTTAGATGTTTGTCCTTGGGAATGGACATAAAGCTATAGATAATGGGAATGATCAATAAGGACAGCAGAAAAATACAAAGGATGTTGATAGAGGCCACAATACCAAATTCCTTTAAAAGGTCGCTATCCAAAAGAATGAATGTTGCAAACCCTAAGGCCGTGGTTACGTTGGTCATGAGCGTGGCGTTCCCCACTTTGGCAATGACCCGTTGCAGGGATAATGCTTGATTACCATGTTTTTTTACTTCTTGCTGATATTTATTGATCAAGAAAATACAGTTGGGAATACCAATAACAATGATCAAGGGTGGGATCAGTGCCGTTAAAATGGTGATTTCGTACTGGAAAAGCCCCAAGATTCCAAAAGCCCACATCACCCCTATGATCACTACGCACATGGAAATGAAGGTGGCCCTAAAACTTCTAAAAAAGAAAAAGAAAATAAGGGAAGTAACGACCAGTGCGGCTAGTATAAAATTGCCAATTTCATCAATGATAATTTTAGAGTTCCATGTCTTAATGTAGGGCATGCCGGAAACCCTTACATCCAAACCCGTCTCTTTTTCAAAATTAAGGACCAAACTTTCCAGATCATTAAGGATAAATTCGCTCCGTACGGAAGTGTTCAAAATATCCTTATCCAGATAAAGTACAGTGCGTACGGTACCACTTTCAGAATTGAAAATAAGGTTATCGTAAAAAGGCATATTTTCAAAGAGGTGGTTTTTAATGGCCAAGACCTCTTTTTTGGTGGTAGGCGTTTCGGTCACCAAAGGCTCCAATACAAATTCTTGTTTTTCTTGGTCCTTTTTAAGTTCCTGTAGATTGTCTATGGCAACAACGAAATCTATCTCCGGGACCGCCAAAAACTGTTTGCTTAGTTTGTTCCAACGGTTAAAATTATCCGGTTCAAAGAGCATGGAATCCCTAACGGCCAACACCACGGCATTGTCTTCTTGCCCAAAAAGACTTACAAATTCGTCATACTGGACGGTCTCTGGATGGTCATCCGGTAGTACATTGGCCTCGGTATTGGAGAATCGCATATGCTTCCATTGCAGCCCCATAAAGACGGTGGTTGCAGTGATAAGTAAGAGAATGATAACCCTATTGCGAAGAATGAGACGCGCCAATGCGTGCCAAAATCCTTGAAAAAGCCCTTTGATCATGTACTTTGAATTGGCCGCAAAGGTAAAAAATGATTGGTGAACCTAATGCAGGCAGCCCTTAAAATAGGCTACACTTTCATTATTTCAGCCTCTTTTACCTCAAAGGTGCTGTCCACTTTTTTAATATGCGCATCGGTAAGTGCTTGCACGTCTACTTCGGCATTGCTTAATAGATCCTCGGAAATTTCCAATCCTTTAAGCTCTTTATTGGCATCTTGCCTGGCACTTCTAATACTGACCTTGGCATCTTCTGCCTCAGCTTTGGCCTGTTTCACCAAATCACGACGGCGTTCCTCGGTAAGGGGGGGGACATTAATAATGACCATGTCACCATTGTTCATAGGGTTAAAACCTATATTGGCGTTCATAATGGCCGTTTCTATTTCTTGGAGCATGTTTTTTTCCCAAGGCTGTACGGAAATGGTGCGGGCATCTGGAGTATTGATGTTCGCTACTTGTGATAAGGGCGTTTGTGAACCGTAGTATTCTACATTGACAGTTGAAAGCATGGCAGGGCTTGCCTTACCCGCCCTAATTTTGATAAATGCTTTTTCTAAGTGTTGCATGGCCGCTTCCATACTCTCTTTAGTGGTGTCCAGTATAAAGGTAACTTCTTCGTTCATTTTCAAAAAATTTAGTTCAAAAAAACCAATTAATATGCCAAAACTTAATTGTTGACTATAGTTCCAATGTTTTCACCGGAAATCAGTTTCATGAGGTTCCCACGGGTATTCATATCAAAAACTACAATAGGCAACTCATTTTCTTGACTTAGGGTAAATGCCGTGGTGTCCATTACTTTAAGTCCCTTGGTCAAAACATCTTGAAAAGATAGGTTTTCAAACTTGGTAGCAGTTTTATCTTTTTCCGGGTCTGCGGTATAGATTCCATCTACCCGTGTTCCTTTTAAAATGACGTCCGCTTTTATTTCTATGGCCCGCAAAACGGCAGCGGAATCAGTCGTAAAATAAGGATTCCCCGTTCCGCCACCAAAAATGACCACCCTTCCTTTTTCCAAATGGCGCATAGCCCTTCTTCTAATAAAGGGTTCGGACACTTCATTGATTTTTATCGCAGATTGCACCCTTGTTTCCACTCCAACATTCTCCAAGGCACTTTGTAGGGCAAGACTATTAATGACCGTTGCCAGCATGCCCATATGATCTCCTTGGACCCGGTCCATACCTTCGCTGGCACCTTTTAACCCTCTAAAGATATTACCGCCGCCAATGACTATGGCAAGTTCAACACCTTTTTCCATAACGGCCTTGATGTCCTCCGCATACTCCGTCAAACGCTTGGCATCAATACCATACTGTTGTTCCCCCATTAACGCTTCTCCACTTAGTTTTAAAAGAATCCTCTTGTATTGCATGTATGGGTTTTTAAAATCCGAACAAAAATAATCAAAAAAATCGTTGAGCCTTGCCAAGGATTTTAAGGCATTATATCCCCATCAAATAAAAAAAAGCGATACATTTTGTAACCATTTGATAAAAGGACGGTATTTCCTTTGACAACAACATTAAAAATGCATCAACTGACCGACAACGCATTAATGCTTAAAGTAAAATCCGGAGAAGTGGATAAGCTGGGATTGATTTACGAGCGCCATAAAAAACGGCTCTTCGGCTTTTTCTACAACTTGGGTAATGATCCAATGACCAGTGAGGATTTGGTTCAAAATGTTTTTGTACGGATGTTGAAGTACAAGAAATCGTATACCGGTGAGGGTTCTTTTATGGCTTGGATGTTTAGGACGGCGAGAAACGTAAATTATGATTTTCACAAGAAGAACAAAAAAAATACCAATCAAACCGATGTTGCTGCGATAGCCTACAAATTGGAGGATGAAACTTCTGAACTTGAAAGGATGGATAAAAAGGATACGATGGTTCAATTGGAAAGGGCGATGCACAGCTTGCCCATGGAAAAACGGGAAGTTTTGATACTGAGTAAATACAAGGCAATGAAATTCAGTGAAATAGGAGAAGTCTTAGGTTGTTCCGAAGGAGCTGCAAAAGTAAAGGCACACCGTGCATTGAACGATTTAAGGAGCGCGTTTGAAAAAATGCAAATACAATAGGATTATGGAGCATGAGAATTTTGAAATTTTAGCTATTGGTTATTTAAGAGGAGAGTTAAACGAAGATGAGATACGGCAATTGGAATCTTTGTTAGAAGAAAATGGCGAATACAGGGCTACATTAAAGGCACTTGAATCTTCTTGGCAAGGTATGGATGAATTTGGGACCCCAACACCTTCTGATGATATGGACCAGCAGTTTTTTAAGTTTCTAGGCAAGGAAATGGAGGGAACGGAACATAAAGGAAAGGTCTCTCAAATCCTTGGCAAATTTTTGGATTGGGTGTTTAGGCCCCAACTTGCTTATGCAATGTTGTTCCTGGCAATAGGTCTTGGTGGAGGCTATCTGCTGAAGCAGAATGGCCAAGAAGGAACAGTTCCGGCCGTGGTTACAACAAATGTTACTGATGCCACTGAAGTTAGGGAAAGACTGGTACTTACCTTGTTGGAGCAACCCTCTGCCAATAAAAGATTGGAAGGGGTCAGTGAAGCTAATAAGATTGCCCAGGTAGATGAAACCGTTATCTATGCCTTGTTAAAGACATTGAACAATGACAGCAATGTTAATGTGAGGTTAGCGGCCATAGAATCCCTAACCAATTACGTGGACAATGCCTTGGTGCGTCAAGGATTGATACAGTCCATTCCAAATCAAGAATCCCCGATCATACAGGTAACGCTAGCCAATCTAATGTTGGCCCTGGAAGAAAAAAAATCGATAGCACCTTTTAAACAATTACTGCAAGATAAAAAACTGGATACTTCGGTAAAGAAAAAAATAGAAGAAACCATAGCATCTATTATTTAAATTAAAGTTTACCATAAGAAAATCGCCATAGTTGGCACAATCAAATTACGAACAGTTGGCCCTAATCAGGCTACATAAAATGCTTAAAAATGATACATTACGTTAAGATTTGCGCACTCGTACTTTTCCTTTGCGCGCACCAGGGATTTTCCCAAAAACATTTTGAAGAGATTATTAAAAAGGAATTGAAGTTTACAGATGCACCCTCCAAGAGTACCTTGGTCATTACCAATATTTTTGGCCCGGTTAGCGTAGAAGCCCACAACGGAGATGCTATTTTGATCGAAGTTAAACGCGAAATTTTTGCGGATACCGATAAGGCCTTGGCATTGGGTAAAAAAGAACTGGAATTAGGGATCTTAAAAGAACAGGACAGGATCATCCTGCGCCCAAAGTCGCCCTATTTCAAATACCAAGAAGACGGGTTCAAGTTCAATTGTTGTAATGATAATGGCCAACCACCTTATGAACACAAATTGAGTTTTACGGTTAAGGTTCCTAAAAATGCCAGTTTAAACGTGAGTGCGGTCAATGATGGCGATATCCGTATTAAGAACACCTCTGGAAGCTTTTTGAAAGTTAATAATATTAATGGGGGCATTGCGCTTTCCAACGTAGCGGGAAAAACAAAAGTCCATTGTATCAATGGGGATGTAGATATTACCTATGCCACCAATCCTGTGGAATCATCCGAGTATTATTCCCTAAATGGAGATATCAATGTCCGGTATAGGAAGGCATTGTCGGCCGCTATTTCCTTCAAGACTTTTAATGGGGAACTATTCACGGATTTTGATATTGATAAACAGTATACGGACACTAAAAAGACCGCTAGCAATGGAGAGGCAAAATTTAAATATGAAGCTTTTCCGGTAATGCAGATCGGCGCGGGAACCACGGATTTTAAGTTTGAGACCTTTAATGGCAATGTATTTATCAATAAAATATAACATCGATTTAGATATCAAAAAATAGTAGCAAAAAATATAAAATTTAAAAAACCATGAAGCGGATAAAAAATAGTATCGTTTTGATCATAGCAGTTTGCGCCACCAT
>CALGQU010000228.1 GCA_937959125.1 uncultured Croceitalea sp. | reverse complement strand
GGTGATGTAACATCTCAAGAAATTGCAAGACATATCAAACAGCAATCCAACTTAAAATAAATGAATTATGTTACACAGTAAATTTTGGCAAGCCTTCTTTGCCTTAGCTCCCATTCTTGGTTTCTTTTTTCTCATTTTTGGCTATTTCTTCTTTGTTTTTTCTCTAGTAACCGATATACAGGCCATTGAGGCAAGCGGAAATGCAGTTGCTCCAGAAATGATTTTTGGAAATCTACTTTGGTTTTTTAGCTTTATCTTTTTGTCCATGTTCATTTATTTGGGCAGCCTCATCTTTTATATCGTCCATGCCGTACAAAACCCGAATCTAAAAGAAAACAATTTGCTCATTGTTTGGATTCTCCTTTTTGTGTTTGTAAGTGGTATTGGCCAACTGATTTATTGGATCGTGGAGATTATAAGCAAAAGAAAAGCAGTAACCTCTTAAGAATTTGGCCCGTGTTATCCATAGTCCCTTTTTCTGAAAAATATACGACCGCTTTTAAGGAATTGAACGTGTGGTGGATTACCCAATACTTTGCCATGGAGGAAGAAGATTACAAAGCGTTGGACCATCCTAAGAAAAATATTATCGACCAAGGTGGCCATATCCTTGTTGCCCTTTGGGACCAAGAACCGGTAGGGGTCTGCGCCCTTATCAAAAGTTATATGGAGTGCTATGATTTTGAATTGGTAAAAATGGGGGTTTCGCCAGAAGCACACGGCAAGGGAATTGGGTATGCCTTGGGTACGGCCATTGCAGATAAAGCAAGATCCGAAGGGGCTAAAAGTATTTTTCTAGAAAGCAATACGGTACTTGAACCCGCCATCAACCTCTATAAAAAATTAGGTTTTAAGGAAGTGGAGGCCTTCCCCTCACCATACGCCAGGTGTAATATTCAAATGGAACTTGAGCTCTAGGTCAAGCCCTAAATACATTACAATGAATAGACCCAGAGGGTCAAGGTTTTAAATCAAAATCCCACAGAAAAAGCGGGGTTAGTTCAACATACGGTTTTCAGTGTGCCCAGCGGCCTCATAAAATTGAGTTACATGAACAATTCATGATTTTGAGTTTTCTAAATAGTAGCAAAAATGATTGCATACTACAATTGGGGCTACGAAAACTACAATTCAGTAATCTAAAGTTTACTTCTACCTTAACATGGGGCATCTTTGAGCCATTGTTAACCATCAAAAAATAAAATCATGAAAAAATTTGGAATCCTAATCGCAATCTGTCTTTTTACCCTTTCCCTTAACGCACAAGAAGAAAGCGTGACCGTAAGTGTCACCATTGAAAATGTTTTAAACGATAATGGTACCGTGCTTGCCTCCCTTCACAACAATGAAACCTTTATGAAGAGTGCGGGGCTTATTGATTTACAAGAGGCGGCACAAAAAGGCAGTATTACCTTTACCTTTAAAGATGTCGCTCCCGGAACTTACGCCATTATGGTGTTGCACGATGAAAACGACAACAAGCGTATGGATTTTGAATCCAACGGGATGCCAAAAGAAAATTATGGGATGAGCGGAAACGAAATGCCTATGGGTCCACCAAGCTTTGCTGATGCCAAGTTTGAAGTAACGGATACCGACAAAGAACTGATTATTAGGTTCTAAAAAAAAATCAATCAAAAAACGACCCAACCCTTTCGGTTGGGATTTTTTGCTTATAAGCAGTATCAATAATTTAAGCGAATAGATATAAGTTATGTTGATAGTTTTGTACATTTATTTTAAGATTCCATAACTATGACCATTACACAATTGCAATATGTTTTAGCGGTGGCGGAACATCAGAATTTCACCCTTGCGGCCCAAAAGAGTTTTGTTACCCAACCTACCCTTAGCATGCAGGTACAAAAGCTTGAGGATGAATTGGATGTATTGATTTTTGACCGCAGCAAAAAACCCATTTCCATTACGGACGTTGGAAAAAAAATAGTGGCACAAGCCAAAAACATCGTGGCGGAAGCCGGGCGTATAAAAGATATCGTAGATCAGGACAAAGGGTATATTGGCGGGGATTTTACCTTGGGCATTATACCTACCATCATGCCTACACTTTTACCTATGTTCCTGCCCACATTTATTAAGAAATATCCAAAAGTCAATCTCATCATCAAAGAACAGCCGACCAATACACTTATTAAAAACCTGCATGATGGGCATTTAGACGCCGCAATCGCTGCAACACCTTTAGAGGTCGAGTTCATAAAAGAACGGCCGCTATACTATGAGCCCTTTGTGGGTTATGTGCCCAACAACCATAGGTTAGCGGCTAAAAAAGAAATTACCACCACAGATCTGGACATTTCTGATGTGCTCTTGTTACAAGACGGCCATTGTTTTAGGGATGGTGTGATCAACCTGTGCAAATCGCCAAAAAATTTGGAGGACGAACATTTTAAAATAGAGAGCGGAAGTTTTGAAACTTTAGTGAACCTCTCCAATGAAGGTATGGGAATGACGCTACTCCCCTATTTGAATACGATGGATTTGGATGATGTAAAGAAGAAAAACTTGCGGCATTTTGTAAAACCATCACCGGCAAGGGAGGTAAGCCTTATTTACCACAAAAGCGAACTAAAGATTCAGATTTCCGAAGCTATACGCGATGTGATCGCCTCTATTGTTAGGGGAGCTATCGCGTTTCAAGACGTTGAAATTATTAGCCCCTTGGGAAACTAAGTCTTTGTATAAAAAGTAAAACCGCTGGTTGGCGGTTTTTAGTTTAGTTTATGCTTTTAAAAGGATTAAGGTTTGTTGTAACTCTGGTTTATCGGTAAGAAACTGTTTTAACCAGATTTTTAGTTCTTCTATTTCTTCTGGTAATAACCTAGAAATTGCTTTTTTTACTTCTTTCGAGAATAATCTCGCATCAAAACTAACCTTTTGCAAGACCGTCTTGGTATACTCCAACATAGCTCTAGCCATTATTTATTTCAGTATTTAAGTGAATAGGTTGCACCTAAAGTTACTCAGAAAAAACATATCTTAATTGATTAATGCGTTAAAAATTAGACAAATTGTTGTTAAATACCTTTTTAAATAGCGTTCAAACCCCTTTTAATCAGGTGTTTAATAAAATAGGTTGCATCAGCTCCCTGCTGATTCTTATGTTCTATGGTTGTAGTGGACTAAAGATTTCCAAAAGTGCTGAAGTGGTACAAGCACAATTCAAGGATGCTTTTTACGATCAGCAATTTACAGGTTTGCTGGTTATAGCCCCACAAAAAAAAGACACTCTTTTTTCCAAAAATCCAAACAAGTACTTTACCCCGGCCAGTACCGTAAAGATTTTTACGTTGTATACGGGCGTACAACTGCTGCCTGAGCGAATTCCTACCCTAACTTATGCCACCCGACAGGATACCCTTTTTATACAGGGAACAGGAGACCCCAGTTGGTTACATCCCTATTTTAAGGACAGTACCTCCATTACATTCTTAAACAACTACAATAAGGTTGCCCTGCATTTAAAAAATTATAAGGATGAGAAGTACGCTCCTGGCTGGGCTTGGGAAGACTATGCCTATTACTTTTCGCCAGAACGTGGGGCGTTACCCTTGTATGGTAATGTGGCCACTTTTTATGAAAGAGATTCGCTAACCGTCCTTCCCAACCTCTTTGTACCCAATGTTAAACGGCAAACAAAAAAAAGCAATCGCGCGCCAACGGAAAACACTTTTTATGTTCCAAAGCTACTGTCCGACACCTTGCAGGTTCCCTTTATTACCAATGCCAAGAACACCAAAACCCTATTATCAAAAGTATACAAGGGTGATTTATTCCTCACAGAACGTTTTCCTACGGGGGAGAAGAGCGTATTACCTGGCATAAAAACAGATTCTATTTATAGGCGAATGCTTTGGGAGAGCGACAATTTTTTGGCAGAGCAAGTTATGCTTACTGCATCCTCCGTGTTGTCTGATACGCTAAGTTTTGAAAAAAGCAAGGCATATATCTTGAAAAATGGGTTGCAGGATTTGCTACATGAACCCAGATGGGTAGATGGTTCCGGCTTATCCAGGTACAATCTGTTTACGCCTACCTCCATGGTCCAAGTATTGACAAAATTATTGGAGGAACTCCCACAAGAAAGACTTTTACACCTCTTTCCAACTTGGGATCCTTCTGGTACCATAAAGAATATTGACAATGTAAAGGAGCCCCCATTTATTTATGCAAAATCAGGTAGTTTTGGGAACAACTACAACCTCTGTGGCTATCTGAAAACAAAAAAAGGGAAGCTGTTGGTCTTTAGTTTTATGAACAACCATTTTAGGGCCCCAGCCCAAGAAGTAAGGCAGCATATGTATACTATCCTAAAGCAAATCAGTGATGCGCATTGACTTTGTCATTATCCACCTCTTTGGCAAATTTACGTAGTAAGACTTGTAACTTTGGGGCAATGTAAGTTTCACAAAATGGTTTATTGGGATTAGTAAAGTAATAATTGTGATACTGGGGCAAGGAACTTTTAAAAGTGTCAAAATACAGCACTTGGGTAATAATTTGTTCCAAAAAATCCTTTTGTAGTTGTTGTAAAGCTTCTTTTGAACCAGCCTCATCTTTAGCGTTAAAAACATATATGGCAGAACGATACTTGGTGCGCATACTGTGTTCCGACGTGCTTTTATGGGTATGTAAATGGATGGCAATTAAGGTGGAGATAGTAATCTCTTGTGGTTGATAGTTTACAATAACAGCTTCAGAAAACGCATTTGGGGCATTTTTTGGGGCTATAAAACCTTGTTGGACTTTTTGCACACCTCTCAATGAAAGGAAAACGGCTTCCGTACACCAATGGCATCCGCCTCCAAAACCTATCTTAGACCATTCTGTTTCCATAAAAAAGCTCTGGAAAAGGTACTAACTTTCCCAGAGCAAACAATTGAATTAAACACTACTTAACTATTTATATACAGAACCTTTGGTATCTGGCAAGTTTCTGGATTTTTCTCCTACCGAATTCCAAGGAAATTCCATTTATTCCATAAACGGGTGAAAACTCAATACGGTTACTTTAACCATATGGTAGCACTACTGCCGCAAACGGCATGAAATATGCCAGCTTTCCTACTTTCTTTACTATCTTTAAGAGCCTACTTTTAGCATTTTTGCACACGTCCCCCCTAATTTTTGATAACTAGGTCGAGCGTAAATTATTCTCGAAGAAGCATACATCGTCCTCTTTTACATATTCGCTAAAAAGAATAATAACTTACAATTGCTAAATTTTTACCAAGAAAACACAACACAGAAACAATGTGTTTAAATAATTGATTTTCAATAATTTAATACAAAAATAGCGTTTGGAGTGATATTTTTGTGATGGAAATAGGATACTATTTAGCGTAGCTTTAACGCTATTGTACAAAAGAGCTAGGTCCTATGGTACATCTGAGAGTACCCTAGTTTTCGTTAAAAAGTGCATTCAATTGCGCCCATTGCAACAACATAATGGTTTTGGCATCCTTAATTTCCCTGTTATTCAACATTTCCAATGCCTTTTCAAAAGGAAGTTCCAAAACTTCAATATTCTCGGTTTCAGAGGCTACCCCTCCCCCATCACCTACTTTCATCGCCGCATCGTAAGCGCCTATGAAAAAATGAAGAATTTCCGTAACCGATCCTGGCGACATATAGGATTCAAAAATTTTGGTTACTTCTTTTACTTGGTAGCCCGTTTCTTCTTCTACCTCCATTCTAATGGTCTCTTCGGCATTCCCTTTTTCCAAAATTCCTGCACATGCCTCTACCATCATTCCATCTTTGTTACCATTTAGATAAGTAGGTATCCTAAACTGGCGGGTAAGTACTACGGACGCTTTTTCTTTGTTATACAGCAGGATTACCGCACCATTACCCCGGTCATAGGCTTCCCGTTCCTGCCTTTCCCATGTGCCGTCCTCTTTTTGATAATCAAAGGTGTATTTGTGTAAGCTGTACCAATTATCGGACAACAATTTTTTCTTTATGTTTTTAATATTTCCGTTTTTCATAGGGAAAATCGAATTGAATTTTATTGACGTACATCCGTAAAATAGCTGTAAGTGTCATACGGTTAGGGCTTTGTTGAGATATCTCCTAAAAGGAAGCATTTCCTTATAAGCAGTAATCAAAAAATCTTCAAAATCCGGTTGCAATACCCTTTCTGTTGAAAACTCCATGGCCACAGCAAAAGTTTTGTTCCTTAAAAGATCAATATGGGGGTGGTCGTTGGAAAAGCCTTTCGGGGAACTTTTTAACCGTTCATCTTTATACAGCTCCCCAAACAAATTTTTGAATGATTTTTTTTGCAGTATCTTTTTTAGGGCCTCTCCATCATAATCAATGGCATCACGAATACTTTTTAGTCGTTTGGCATCTGGTCGCCAAAGCCCGCCGGCAAACATGGAGCGTTCAATTCCTACCTCTATATAAAAGTCCCCGGTACCAGGGCGTTTATCAAAACCCGCACCAAAATGATCTTTATATATGGGCTTGTTGGGATGGAACATGAGGTTGTTATTTATCCTATTAATCCCCTTTTTACCTGGCGTATCATAGTACCCATTGTCCAAGGCCGCTAGTTTATCATTCATGGAATTTAGCCATGCTATATGTGAATCCCTTACTTGGTGGTACCATTTTCTATTAGCATCCATCCATTCCTTGGAATTGTTGGAACCAAGTGCTTTTAAGAACGCTATTACATCTTTAAAGTGCATATGGGAAAAGTACGAATAACGAAATTAGAAATACAAGGTGGAAAAAAGAAATCACGCTCTTACCTATAACAAAATCTTTTTTTTGGGTTTACTTTTAAAATGTAGTTGCCTTAAGAATTCACCTGGGGTTTTTGAATTTGAGTTTAATCCTTATCCTAATGCATCCCTGCACCACCGTTTACATGCAAGCATTGCCCGGTCATATGGGCGGCTCCATCGTTCAGTAAAAAAAATATGACCGAAGCTATTTCCTTGGGTTTCGCCATAGCTCCCAAGGGTACCATTTTTTGGTAGAGCGCTTTATCAAAACGGGTACTGCCATCTTCTTTGTAGATAAAATTGGTGTCCACGGCACCGGGCGCTACGGTATTCACCCGCACCTCTGGTGCCAACTCTGCCGCCAAGGTTTTACTAAAACTGATGACCGCTGCTTTAGCGGCACTGTAGGGACCGTAGTTTTTTTGACCGATAAAAGCCAAGCCTGAAGACATATTTACAATAGCCGCTCCCTCTGTTTTCTTCAAAAATGGGGCAAACACCTTGCAGCTATTAAAACAGCTTTTAAAACTAATGTTGTAGGTTTCGTTCCAATCGTCAAAACTAAGTTGGGCAATAGGTTTAAATTGGAGAATGGTACCACATAGATTTACCAACCCTTTCAACTCCACTCCGTCTTTTTCAATGATGTGTGCTATTGGCCCCATTGCATCGATAGACAAGGGATCTACATTGTAGTATTTATAATTCGTATGCCCAATGTCTTCAGATTCTGGTTGGATATCCATACCGTAAACCACATGGTTGTTTTCCAATAAAAGATGTAGCAGTGCTTTACCAATTCCGCTGTTCGCGCCAACGACGACGATTGCTTCATTCTTTACTGATGTGATCATAATTCTTTGTTTTAGTAGTATCGTTGTATGGTTGTATTGGGTAACGGCACTGTTGTTCCTATTCTGGAGTTCTTATTTTAAGATTTTGAATACCAGTCAATTAGTGCCATTTGGATTTCAGCGGCATTCAACTTGGGATTTGCATTTTCAAGCAGCTTCCATGCCTGGTTAAGGTAGTCCCCATTAGGGGTAACGGATGGTCGTTCCAAAGCACTAGTATCATAAGCAATAGTCTCCTTCTCCGCACAATCCCCAAGTTTTTCCAATAGGGTTACGCTGGACGTACCGCTTGCTTTTTCCTTCATATAGCGCGTCATTATAGCGTTGCGCTCCTCCGGGCTTCCCTTAATCATAAAAGGGTTCACATGAGGAGGAAAAGTAAAGGATAACAATCGGTCTATATGCTTGGTTATAATACTGCCCTCCCACCTAAATATGGTAGTGGGAACTTTTAGTTGTTGTACATAGCTCGCCCGCTCATGTTCAAAAGCTGCCTTATAAGCCCAATCGTACGTTGCACCTGCCCTTAAAAAATCCAACGCAATAAAGTGCAATGCTTCCTTGGGGAGTTGTTGCCTATTCAACGCGTATTCCGGCGTTTTAAAACACCATGGAAAATAGCGAAAAATATGACTTACAATATCCCATACTTTGTGCAAATGGTGTCCTCCCCTAACCGGGGTCAGGTCCGGAAAATAACTTTCTAAAATTGCAGACCTCAAGTCATCGTCAAAATGGGCTGCATTATCCAGAAAAATATGGGTCACCGTATCGGGGTTTTCTATGGCATAGCGTATGGCCAACTGGGCACCCGTAGCAGAACCGTACAAGGCAAGCTGTTCCAGTCCCATCGCCTTAAATGCCTTATGCATACGTGTAGTGTATTCTGATAGGTCTTTAGGAGGTTCGGTAAGTCCATCGGATCTTCCATAACCCGGTGTATCCATGCAGAATACGGTATACGTAGAGGCCAATTCCTTTGCCAATGGTACCATCATATTCGCATTGTGCGGTGAAGGATGAAGCAGCACCAAAGCAGGCCCTTTTCCTAAAACTTGAAAGTAAATCTTCTTTCCATCTACTGTAATACAAGTACACTTCATACGGTTCTGTCTAACAAATAATTAGTTAATATAGTTAATTATTCATAATATTAACTAATTTTGATTACATTTAGGAAGTTAACCGTTTTATTTAGATAAAAACATGACCAATACCAAGGTAGCACTAGCCAGTAGACCCCAAGGATTCATTGAGGATAGCAATTTTAAAATTGTTGAAGAAGAAATTCCAGCATTAAAGGACGGCGAACTACTGATACATATCCAAGCCATATCGTTGGATCCCGCTATACGAGGTTGGATGAACGAAGGAACAACTTACATTAAAGGCATAGAAATAGGTGCGGTAATCAGGACCTTTTCCGCTGGAAAGGTCCTATCCTCAAAACATAAGGATTTTAAAGAAGGAGACTATGTGGAAGGCCTTTTGGGAGCGCAGCACTATGCGGTTTCCAATGGTAACGGACTTAAAACACTGGATTTGGAAAATAGTCAGATATCACACCACCTTGGGGTTTTGGGAATGCCGGGAATGACCGCTTATTTTGGTCTTTTACGAAGAGGGGAACCTAAAGCAGGGGAAATCATTTATATTTCCGGTGCCGCGGGTGTGGTAGGTTCTACGGTGGGACAAATAGCAAAGATCAAAGGTTGCACCGTTATAGGTTCTGCAGGTAGTGATGAAAAATGTAAGTTTCTTTTAGAGGAATGTGGTTTTGATTATGCCATCAACTACAAAACGGAGGATATTGATCAAAAATTAAAGGAATATGCGCCAGAGGGCATCCACATTTTTTATGATAATGTAGGGGGTCCAACCTTGGACATGGCCTTACTGAATCTAGCACAAGGTGCACGTGTAGTGCTGTGCGGGTTTATATCACAATACAACAGCAAGGAAATTTATGGCCCAAAAAACTATATGAAGATTGTTTCTGCCAGAGGTGTAATGAACGGCATCATCGTTTTCGACTATGTTGCGGAATGGCCGCAAGCGGTAAAAGAAATATCCCAATGGATCAAAGAGGGTAAAATAAAGGTGAAGGAACATGTTGAACACGGGTTGGAGAATTTTGTACCCACCCTAAAGATGCTTTACACCGGTAAAAACTTTGGAAAATTAGTGCTCATACCATGATGGTTCAATCAAAACTACAGCATATAAAATACCTATACCTTGCGCTATGCATAGGAATGGGCATTACTCCCCAAGGAACTGCGCAAGAACTGCCTAATACCGGCATCAGTGGGGTGTATGAGGTCATGTTGGGTACGGATAACGCGGATTACGCCATAAAATACTTTGCAGATTTTGGTTTTAACGTGGTGGACAGTGTCACCATTTCGGCAGAACGGGCGAAAGCGATTTATAAGGTGGATTCTGGACTTACCTCCTATAGATTACAAAATGGTGATATTGACAGTCATGGTTTGCTACGCATCTTGGAATGGGAAAAACCCTTAGGGGAAGGTGTTGGATACGTCCCGGTTGAGACTATAGGACAAAGAATAGCGGTGATGCGGACCCAAGATATTTTTAGGTTGTATGACATTTATGATACTGCCCGCCATGTAGGTAAAAAGCCATGGTTTGTAACGGAACCCATTGCAGATGACCTTTTCGGATTGAATACCGGGGAAAAGGATTTTTTCAATCGACCTATTTTGGTGCGGGAAAACGCGGTGTACGGTCAATTTTTCAATCATATCTTTTTTCAGCGCTACGGCTATGAAATTCCGGGTTATGGC
>CALGQU010000227.1 GCA_937959125.1 uncultured Croceitalea sp. | reverse complement strand
TCTTTAAATCGATATTCAAGATAGGTATAGGCATCCCTGGGTTGGATCTTAACCCACTTCTTATGTCCCAAATACCATTTTTGGCGTATGGACGGAAATCCTTTGGTAATGTAAGCCGCAATAAAAGGATGTATGTTCAATACAATACCCTTGTTTTTATTGGGCCCTTTAAGGATTTTCTCCAATTCAAAATTTATTTTGTCGATAAGCACTATAGGTGCTTCCACCTCTACACCGGAACCATTGGGGTTTTCCTCACTGGTTTTGATGTTCATTTCTGGCCGTACCCGCTGGCGGGTAATCTGTACCAAGCCAAATTTACTTGGCGGTAAGATTTTGTGTTTGGCCCGATCTTCTTTCATTTCATCCCTAAGATGATCAAAAAGCTTTCTACGGTGGTCGCCTCTGGTCATATCAATGAAATCAACCACTATGATTCCACCCATATCACGTAA
Source organism: uncultured Croceitalea sp. (assembly GCA_937959125.1). Lineage (GTDB taxonomy): Bacteria > Bacteroidota > Bacteroidia > Flavobacteriales > Flavobacteriaceae > Croceitalea. The sequence goes on along the minus strand of CALGQU010000227.1, from coordinate 26,849 downwards.
ACGTAACTGTCTGGCAATTTCCGTTGCTGCCAGCATATTTACTTCCAGGGCCGTATCTTCTTGGTTTTTGGCCTTATTGGAACGGTTACCGCTATTGACGTCAATAACGTGCAATGCTTCGGTATGTTCAATGACCAGGTAGGCACCTTTGCTCATTGAAGCTGTTTTTCCAAAAGAGGTTTTAATCTGTCGTTCAATCCCAAATTTCTCATAAATTGGGGAAGAACCGGTGTATCGCTTCACTATGGAAGCTTTCTCCGGAGCTATTTCCATTACATAGTCTTTAATGTTGTCAAAAAGCTCTTCATCATCGACATGTATGCCTGTAAAGGAATCATTGAACACATCCCTTAAAATAGAAGATGCCCTATTGAGCTCTATCAATACTTTGGAAGGATGCTCTGCTCTGTGGAGCGTCTTGCACATTGCCGTCCACTTGTCCAGCAAGTTTTGCAAATCTTTATCTAATTCGGCTACTTTTTTGCCTTCTGCAACGGTGCGTATAATGACACCAAATCCTTTTGGCTTGATACTCTTTACGAGTCTTTTAAGCCTGCTTTTCTCTTCGTTGCTTCCAATTTTCTGTGAAACGGAAACACGATCGGAAAAAGGAACCATGACCAAGTAACGTCCAGCAATAGATAATTCTGAACTAATTCTTGGTCCCTTGGTGGATATGGGTTCTTTTACAATTTGCACCAATATGGATTGATTGGCCTTAATAACTTGGTTAATAGCGCCATTCTTATCAATATCTTTTTCAAATGGAAAGTTCTTTAAGGAAAAGTCTTTTAGTTTTCCTGTACGTGTTAGCTTAATGAACTTAAGTAAGGACGATAGCTGTGGGCCAAGGTCATGATAATGCAGAAAGGCATCTTTTTCATAACCAACATTTACGAAGGCTGCATTTAGGCCCGTAACGGGTTTTCTTATTTTGGCGAGGAAAATGTCCCCAACCGAAAAGCTATTATCATCGTCTTCTTTATGAAGCTCAATAAGTTTTCCATCTTTTAATAAGGCAAAATCGACAGCATCTGAACTAGATCTTACGATTAATTCTCTATTCACCTGTTTCGATTTTTATCCCGTTGTAACGGGATAGGTTAAACGTTATATATTGGTCGGTTTTAAACCGATCAAGTACTATTTATATACCACTATGTCAAGGAACGTATTAAAATGAAAAAGTAGTCTTACACAGACTACTTTTTCTTGTGTCGGTTAGCTCTTCTGCGTTTCTTGCGCTTATGGGTAGCTACCTTATGTCTTTTTCTCTTTTTTCCACTCGGCATATTAGCGTTGCTTTATCGTTAGTAATTTATTTTACCTGCACGTTACTTTTCACCCCTTCTACAAAAACCTTTGCAGGCTTAAATGCAGGAATATTGTGCGCAGGAATTTTAATCGTTGTGTTTTTGGAAATATTTCTTCCTGTCTTTTCAGCTCTTGTCTTAATAATAAAGCTGCCAAAACCTCTTAAATAAACATTATCACCGTTCTCCAAGGATGTCTTAACCTCTTCCATAAAGGATTCAACCGTAGCTTGGACGTCTCCTTTTTCAATACCCAGCTTCTCTGAGATTTTAGATACAATATCCGCTTTCGTCATTTTGTATTTATATTTTCGTTTTTTTAGGCTTGCAAATATATAAATGTTTTATATAAAGCCCTAAATTTTAAGTATATAAACTGCTAGTTTAAGCGGTTAGTATTTTGCGCTATGGATTTTTCTGAAAAAATTTTGTCTTGGTATGCTGATAATAAGCGGACCCTACCGTGGAGAAGCACTAGGAATCCCTATAAAATATGGCTGTCCGAGGTGATGCTACAACAGACCAGAGTGGCCCAAGGCCTACCTTACTATGAAAAATTCGTGGAAGCTTTCCCAACGGTAGAAGATATGGCCGCAGCTAGTGAAGGGAAAATTTTGAAACTATGGCAAGGTTTGGGCTACTATTCCAGGGCAAGGAATATGCATACCACGGCTAAGGTTATTGTATCCCAACATCAGGGAAAATTTCCAAGGACCTATGATGGGCTCATACAATTAAAAGGGGTAGGGGATTATACCGCCAGTGCCATAGCATCCATTTGTTTTAATGAACCGGAACCTGTGGTAGATGGCAATGTGTATAGGGTCTTGGCCCGTTATTTTGGATTGGGTCTACCTATAAATTCTAGCGCGGGAATCAAACAGTTCAAGCGGTTGGCCAGAGAGGTAATGCACACTAAAAATAGTAGGGATTATAACCAAGGCATCATGGAGTTTGGGGCGATACAATGTGCTCCCAAAAAACCATATTGCCTGCATTGCCCTTTAAACGATAGCTGCGTGGCCCTTAAGGAGAATAAAATGCATGAACTTCCCGTAAAGTTGAAAAAGGGTAAGGTAAAGCAACGGTTTTTTAACTATCTGGTAATGCTGGATCCAAATAAGCAAACGTATTTGGAGCAACGTTTGGGTAAGGGAATTTGGCAAAATCTATACCAGTTTCCCTTAGTGGAAAGTGCTGCCGCGATTAGGGTGGAAAAAGAAGATGTGCAACAAAAAATACCAGAGCTCTCGGTAGGCCAAATTACGCTCATCAATAAAAAACCCATAGTCCATAAATTGTCCCATCAACATTTGCATACCAATTTTTGGGCAATTCGTATAAACGAACCACTTTTAGAAGGAATTCCTTGGGATAATGTAGAGGACTATCCCGTCCCGGTTTTGATTGCGGAATTCATCAAAACCTTTAAAATTTAGTACTTTTGATATACTATGAGCGGAACAGTAAACAAAGTAATGCTAATTGGGCATTTGGGAGATGAAGTAAAGGTCCATTATTTTGAAGGTGGCGGTTGTATAGGAAGGTTTCCCTTGGCCACCAATGAGACCTATACCAGCAAGCAAACCGGCGAAAAAGTGACCAATACGGATTGGCATAATGTGGTGGTACGGAACAAAGCCGCCGAAATTTGTGAAAAGTACTTGAGTAAAGGGGATAAGGTATATGTGGAAGGCCGTTTAAAGAACAGGCAATGGCAAGGGGAGGATGGTAATACCCGTTACACCACGGAAGTTCATGTACAAGACTTTACCTTTTTGACCAATAAGAACGAGGTGGGACAAGGACAACCCATGCAGGCCAAACAGCCTACTTCCAACCCGCCACAAGCCGCTGCACCACAACAACCAACTGCCGAACAACCGGCAGAAGAGGAGGACGACTTACCATTTTAACCACATATAACAAGCTATAATTCTTTGGACCCGGACCCTTTTAGTTTACCCTTGGCAAGTATAGCTGTAAATGGGCTTTTTATAGTAAAATTACTGGTACTCTTACTTTTGTTGATGGGTTCTGCACTTATTTCTGGAGCTGAGGTCGCCTTGTTTGGGCTATCGCAAACGCAGCTTAATGAAATTGAGGAAGGCAATACTACACGGGGGAAAATCATCTTAAAACTCCTTGCTAAACCAAAAAAACTGCTCGCTACCATATTAATTGCCAACAATGCCATTAACATAGGGATTGTTTTGCTATTTAGTTCCATTGGTGACACCTTGTTTTCAGAAATAGACCGCACGCTTTTTGGTGTAATTTCCGTACGTTTTGTGTTGGAGGTGTTGTTGGCCACTTTTTTGATTTTAATGTTTGGGGAGATTCTCCCTAAAATATATGCCAATAGAAATAAGGTGCAGTTTTCAAACTTTATGGCATTGCCCTTGCGTTTTTTTGATGCGCTTTTCACACCCTTTAGTATGCCTATGCGTTCTGCAACGCTGTTTTTACAAGAGAAATTAGGACGACAGAAATCCAACCTTAGTGTGGATCACCTATCGCAAGCCTTGGAATTGACCTCTGAGGGAGACACTACAAAGGAGGAACAAAAAATATTGGAGGGCATTGTATCCTTTGGAAATACGGATACCAAACAGGTAATGCGCCCTAGAATAGACATTTTTGCCCTCAACGAAGAAATGAAGTTCGCAGAGGTCATGGAGGAGATCAAAAAAAATGGCTATTCCAGAATCCCCGTGTTTTCAGACAATATGGATAACGTCCTTGGGGTACTTTATGTAAAAGATCTACTGCCTTATATTGACCGTAAATCGTTCAATTGGATGACCTTGATACGGGAACCTTATTTTGTTCCAGAGAACAAGAAATTGGACGACTTACTCTTGGAGTTCCAAGAGCAAAAAAAGCATTTGGCCATTGTGGTCGATGAGTACGGGGGGACATCGGGTATCGTAACCTTGGAAGATATCATAGAAGAAATTGTTGGGGATATTAGCGATGAGTTTGATGATGAAGATTTGATCTATTCCAAATTGGATGACCATACTTATGTTTTTGAGGGAAAGACAACCCTAAAAGATTTCTATAGGGTGACCAAATTGGAAAATGAGGAGGAATTTGAACAACAAAAAGGGGAGTCGGAAACCATTGCCGGTTTTGTGCTTGAGATTTCTGGTGGCTTCCCAAAAAGAGGGGAAAAAGTACTGTTCAATGCCTACGAGTTTACCATAGAAAGTTTGGATAAAAAACGTTTGAAACAAATAAAAGTAAAATTACCAAATGAAGTATAAGGGTATTATTATAGTTTGTCTTTTTTTGGGATGTATCGCCTGTAAGGAAGAAGTGTTGCCAAAACCAAAGGCCATGCTACGTTTAAACTTTCCTAAAGCGATGTATAGAGGGGTGGATGAAGCTTGTCCTTTTGTTTTTGAACGTAACAGTTTGGCTACAATAACGTCAGGTGAAAACTGTGCTTTGGTATTGGATTATCAGGATATGAAAGGTACTATTTACATTACCTATAAGCCAGTGCAGGATAATTTGAAAACGCTTTTGACGGACGCCCAGAAATTGTCGTATGAACACGCGTCCAAAGCAGATAACATTTTGGAACAACCTTTTGTAAATGAAGGAGATAACGTATATGGGATGTTCTACGAAGTTACCGGTAACGCTGCCTCCCAATCCCAATTTTATGTAACCGATAGCATCAATCACTTTGTAACCGGATCGCTATACTTCTATAGTAAGCCCAATTACGATTCTATTTTGCCGGCGGCAGTCTACCTCCAGAACGATATTAGAAAGATTATGGAGACCCTAAAATGGAAATGATAGGGAACAGTATGTTTATCGCTATTTCCCCAATAGTTTTTCCGCCTTGGCGATACTCGTGTTGATTTGTTCCTTGAGGGCCTTTACTTTCTCTTCCTCCTCATTCAACCATTCCTCTTTTTGAGGGCTAAGTGCTTTGCCGTTTAAAATTTCATCAGAATCAAAGCGGTTGCCAAAACCCATCATCCAATCCATCATTGCTTTGTTGGATGCTTGAAGATCTTTCATGGCAGCTTCGTATTGCTTGCCACGTTCCGTAGTGTCGATTTTATTTTTTAATTCGCCCACCAGTTTGGAAAGATGTCCCATTTTAGGCATGACCTCATCATGTATGATCATTACCTCATCCATTTTACTGGTTTCTTCTTCCTTTTTATTCTCCCTACAGGATGGGAACAATAGGAAGGCCAACACTACAACTAGGATTCTCATTTTACTATTTTTATTAGCACCGCCAACGGGTATACTGCTCCAAGGCCTGCCAATCCGGCAGGCGAGCTTGTCTTGTAATTAAAATCTTGTTTCTAGCAAATTCCTCCTGGGCTTGCCCAGAGGTTGTTTACCATGAAGTAAAATTAAGGTATAAAGTGTAAAGGAGATAAATTTAAACCCGACTTTTGTGTGCTAAACCAGATGCCTTGGCCTCACCAAATAAAAAGTGGATTTATCTTTTTGCGTTATCCCTAATTTGGGGAACATCCTACATCCTTATCAAAAAAGGACTTCAAGGGTTTACGCCTTTGCAATTGGGGGCCTTAAGAATCTTAGTAGCAGGCTTTTTTCTTTTTTTGATTGGTTATAAATCGATCAAGACCATATCCAAGACGGAATGGAAATGGGTTGCCCTATCTGGGTTTTTGGGTAGTTTTTTCCCTATGTTCCTTTTTGCGTTTGCAGAGACGGAAATTGATAGCAGTATTGCCGCTATCTTAAATTCTTTGGTCCCTTTATTTACCCTTATTTTGGGGCTTGTAGTTTTTGGGGTACATTTTACCAAGAATCAATTTTTAGGGGTAGTGGTAGGGCTCTTGGGTGCTTCTTTACTCATCTTTTACGGAAGCGAGGTCAACCCCAACCAGAATTATTGGTACGCAGGGCATGTTATTCTAGCGGCAATAGGATATGCTTGTAATGCCAATATTATTAAAAGCAAACTGCTACATGTAAGCCCTATGGGTATTGCCGTTGGCAATTTTGCGACCATTATTGTTCCTGGGGGTATCGTATTGCTTTTTTCAGGGTTTTTTGATGTAGAGGTAAGAACTGGGGAATTCTTTTGGAGTTCCTTGGGCTATATAGTCTTACTCTGTATTGTGGGCACTTGTGTGGCCAAGGTGATGTTCAACAAACTGGTTCAAATGTCGTCCGCCGTGTTTTCGGTTTCCGTTACCTATCTAATTCCTATTGTAGGGGTATTTTGGGGTGCTTTGGATGGAGAGCAATTCTCCATGAATCAAAGCTTGGCCGCCATGTTGATCTTAGGAGGGGTGTATTTGGTAAACAAAAAAAAGACGCCCGGTCACTGAGCTATGTCGAAGTGGGCGTCTTAATTTGTGTTTAAAAAGAAGTTTTATTCAAAATCAGCGGCACTGACACCTTCATTCACTTTGATTTCTTTTACGATGAAATCGAATTTTTGGGGCCCTGCGGTTTGTGAAAGGGCGTAAGGGAACATAATTCCGGAGACTTCCTTATAATTCCCGTAGCCCAGCGTGCTGGCAAATTGCTGCCCTTGCGCCTCCTCAACCGTTACCTCCTGTAACTTAAGCCCGGTTTCCGTGTCATAGAAAGCAGTCTTATTATCCGTAATTTTAAGCTTGTAGGCTTTTTTATCACCTACTTGCTCAATACCTTCCAAGCTTATTCCGCCAGCAGCCAAATAATTAAGCTCTGGGAACGGAGCGGATTCCTCTTTTATCTTATTTAATTCCTCTTCGGTAAGATCTTTGCGTTGCCCTTGGACTACGGCATAGCCTTTATCGCCATCAAGGACCTGTTTTGACATGGAATTGCCACCGAAAGATACATTTTGTAGCATCTGACCCGCAGCTGTTTTCTTCATTTCCAATGCCAACGTAGCACCTTGTAATGAAGCTTCTGCAACCATGGCCCAGGATTCTACGGCAGCTAATTTGGCTTTTCCACCAATGGCTTCAAGGTATTTGTTCAACACGTCATTTGCGGTGATTCCTTCTGGTACGGCAGCATCATAGTCCGGTTTTTCCGTTTTTTCAATGGTTTTGTCATAATAGAGCACAGGAACCGTCTTGCCGTTAAAACTTACCTTCTCCAAGTTTTCAAGAACCTCACTCCCCTTTCCGGCGACAACAATGCGTGCATTGTCCGTGTTAAAGTATTTTTGGGCGGCCTTTTGTACATCTTCTATTGAAATAGCATTAATGCGCTCCAAATAGGTTTTATAAAAATCCTTGGGTAATCCCTCCTTTTCAATATTTAAGGCGTAGTTGGCAATGGTCTGTGGCCTTTCCAACGCCAAGACGAAACGTCCTGTATATTTTGCTTTGGTATTTTTAAGTTCCTCAGCGGTAACGGGCTCATCGGCAATTCGGTCGATTTCTTTTAAAATTTCTACCACAGAACTATCGGTCACCATATTCCGTACTTGGGCTTGCGCTCTAAAGCGCGAAAAGTCGTGCTTGTTGTTCCCTATCCCAGAATAAGAACCATAGGTATAGCCTTTGTCTTCCCTTAGGTTTAAGAAAAGCCGGCCTTCACCACCGCCACCTAAAATTTGGTTAGCGACCAAAGCAGACAGATAATCCTCGTCCTTCATTTTTAGATTTACCAAGTTCTGCACCATAACTTCAGATTGAACGGCATTGGGCATATCCACAAAATTGATTTGTGTATACTGGGCGTCACTAGGTTTGGTATAGCTCAAGGAAGGCGGTGTTGCTTTGGTCCATGGCGTAAATGCTTCGGTAACCAATTCTTTTACCTTGTCAAATTCGACATCACCAATAACTACGAGATAGGCATTGGCGGGAACAAAATAGTTACGGTAAAAATCTTGTATATCCGTAAGGCTAATATTGTTCACCGTTGCCTCGGTAGTGTATTCCCCGTAAGGATGGTTTTTTCCATAAGCTAAAGCAAGCTGTGCCCTTTGAGCAATTGCTGAAACATCGTTTTCCCCAGCCTTTAAGCCAGTGACCAACTTTGCTTTTTCTTTTTCAAATTCCTCTTGGGTAAAATTTGGATTGATGGCAGCATCCGCCATTAATTCCAAGATTCTGGAAAAGTACTTTGATAAAGAGCTTGCAAAAGCGTTTTGAGACCCAAAATTGATACTTGCCCCTAAAAAATCAACTTCTTCGTTAAAGTCATCTTTAGGAACAGAGGTAGATCCGTTACCTAATAAACTTCCTGTAAGTGTGGAAACCCCTGCCTTATCACCTTCAAGGATGGGCGGGTTATCAATATCCAACTGAATGGAAACCCTAGGCAATTTATGGTTCTCAACAACCATTACTTTTAAACCATTGTTAAGTTCAAAGGTATTGGGTTCGTCCAAATTTATCTTTGGCGCAGGCCCCGGTTTGGGTTGTGTTGTTCTGTCTATTTGTGCGTAGGATACTGCCATAAAAAGGGACAGTACCGTAAATAAAAGTATCTTTTTCATCTTAGTTAGCTTCTTTTTGTTCTGGTAAATATTCTAACTCCACTCTCTGGTTGGGCTGTAAGTACTTGATGGCCGCCTGTTTAATTTCTTCCCTGGTGATGGAGCGATAAATTTCAATTACGGAATTTATAAGGTCCGTATCATCATACAACATATAATTCGAGGCCAAGGAACTGGCAATACCCTCAATATTACTGTTGGAGTTTACAAAATTGTTCTCGAATTTGTTCAACAGTTTTTGATGGTCTTTTTCTGTAATCAATTCACTTTGCAGTTTAACGATTTCTTCATCGATTTCCTTTTTAATATCTTGGATGGAGGTGGAGCCTACTGGCAGTCCCCCCAAAAGATAGGAGCCATAATCTTCTTGGGTTACGTTAAAGGCGAATACTTGTAACGCCATCTTTTTCTCATCGACCAACTTTTTGTAGAGTTTGGAACTTTTACCATCGCTTAGGTAGGTGGAAACCATTTCTAGGATGTATGCATCGCGTTCCGTTTGGGCAGGAGTCCTATACCCCAGTAAAATAAGTGGAATTTGGATGTTGGGATCCCTAAACTCCGCTTTGATGGTTTCGGTTATGGGATCTTCTACATAGGTATTCCTTTCAATGGCCGCCCCTTTTGGAATAGGGCCAAAATAATCCTGAATCATTTTTTTGGTTGTAGGGATATCAATATCCCCTGCAACAACCAGCACGGCATTATTTGGAACGTAGTAGATTTTGTTAAACCTTTGGAAGTCTTCCAACGTAGCACTGGCCAGGTGGTCTAGGGATCCAATGGTTTGCCAGCGATAGGGGTGCTTTACAAAGAGATTTTTTGACATTTGCTCAAAAACCCTTCCGTAGGGAGAATTGTCCACACGAAGTCTTTTCTCTTCCTGTACCACTTCTTTTTGGGTATCCACACCAATTTGATTGATAACGGGATGTAATAAGCGCTCAGATTCCAACCAAAGCCCCAATTCTAAATTATTGGAGGGAAAGGTTTCGTAATAATACGTTCTGTCCATGGTGGTATTGGCATTGTTCCGTCCGCCGTTGGAAGCAACGATCTCAAACCATTTGCCCCTTTCAATGTTTTTGGTACCCTCAAACAACAAGTGTTCAAAAAAGTGGGCAAATCCCGTTTTATTGGTCTCTTCATCTTTACCACCCACGTGGTACATAACGGAAGTAGTCACTACGGGAGCCCCGTTGTCCTGGTGTAAGATGACATGCATCCCATTGTCCAGGTCATACTCTTCAAAAGCGACCTCTTGTGCGGTGCCTACGCCAATAAAGCCCAGCGTCAAGCCCATACAAAGTATTATTTTTTTCATTTTAAAAGTGTTTGAAATTAATGTTCGCACCATTAGTGCCATTTTGGCCTAGCGTGTTACAAGAATATAAAAGTTTTGCATACCGCTGTAGAAAAGGCAGTTGGCTTTAACAAGATTTTATGTTATTAATGCGTATTTTATAGGGGAACTAAAAATTCCTCGATATCCTTAGTGTTCGGGAACTCCAAAATAAGGGGAGGTCATGCAGCATAGCTATGTTTTCCCTTATGGATTGCTTGTTATGCGATAACCTTACCTATCAACGTAAACAGAAATGGCGATTGTCCTCATTTGTTCCAAATAATCCAGTTTACCATCAGGGCCTATGATACTTATCGTTACGTTCTTATATACCCTATTTTTTAAGGTCATCGATAATCTAAAAAATAATGGGGTCATTGCTAAAAAATACTTGTAGATTAAGGATTTAGCAGTATATTTGCACCCGCTATTTGAGAAAATGGCGGCGAATAATAAATTTAATTAAGTATACTATGTACGCAATTGTAGAGATGGCAGGGCAGCAGTTTAAAGTTGCAAAAGACCAGAAAGTGTACGTTCACCGTTTGCAGACAGAAGAGGGCAAAAAAGTTACTTTTGACAAAGTACTTCTTTTGGATGATAATGGTAGCGTAACCGTTGGCGCCCCAGTCATAGACGGTGCGGCCGTTGAGGCCAAAGTCGTTAAGCACCTTAGAGGTGACAAAGTACTTGTCTTTCATAAAAAAAGGCGTAAAGGGTACCGCAAGAAGAATGGACACAGACAGTCTTTGACAGAGATTATTGTTGAAAGCATTGTTGCCAAAGGAGCTAAGAAATCTGCTCCTGCAAAAGCTAAGACGGCTGCACCTAAAAAAGAAGCCCCTAAAGCAGCGGCTCCTAAAAAAGAAGCAGCACCAAAGGCAGCTCCAGTCAAGAAAGCACCTGCAAAGGCCAAAGCTGATGATTTAAAGAAAATTGAAGGTATTGGACCAAAAATTGCTTCTACCTTAGTAGCGGCAGGCGTTGCAACTTTTGCGGATTTGGCCAAAACCAAACCTGCAAAAATTTCTGAAATCATTGCTGAGGTTCGTGGAAACCATGTTACCGACACTTGGCCAGCACAAGCCAAGTTGGCTGCAGAAGGCAAATGGGACGAGCTTAAGAAATGGCAAGACGAATTGGACGGCGGTAAAGCATAAAACGTAGAACCGGGAACCTTAGGATCCCTTAAATAATATATCATGGCACATAAAAAAGGTGTAGGTAGTTCTAAAAACGGTAGGGAATCAGAATCTAAACGCTTAGGTGTTAAGATTTTTGGTGGTCAAGCTGCCGTTGCAGGGAACATCATCGTAAGACAACGTGGTACAAAACACAATCCAGGTGAAAATGTATATGCCGGTAAGGACCATACATTACATGCAAGGATAGATGGTACCGTTAAGTTTGAAAAGAAAGTAGGCGGAAAGTCCTATGTTTCCATTGAGCCGTTTGAGGCGTAAACTTAAAAGTATTTGATTGAAAAGCCCCAATGCAAAACGTTGGGGCTTTTTTATTGGTATTTACCAAGGAGGTGGCAGTTCCCTTAACGGATTACTTCTTAATAATATCCGCAATAATTTTTAGATGATGGTTGGTATGGATTTCCAAAAACCTACGGGTCTGATCTCTGTCCAAATTATCGAATACGGTATGGGCATAAAACGCGTTTTCATCCAATCCTTCTATTTTGCTTAGATTTTTTCTTGCCGATGCAAGTTGTAACTTTAAGCTATCCAATAGGATAACATCCGGCGGTAAAACCGACTTTGGCGATTTGGCAACACCTCTAGGGATGATGCCGGTAGTATGCACTACCACCTGCTGTATATTAAAGCTGGATTCAAATGTATTGGGATCGGAACGTTCCAAGCTTTGGGATACATTATTGATGGTTTTTAACATATGGTCCAGGTGCCAAGCAACAGTAACGCTTGAAACCTCTTGGTTAATAACGGTCCGTTGATCAAAGTGTTGGCCTATTTGTTCCAACTGACCCTCCAAAAAGTCCACGTCACTCTCCCTATTGTTTAGGGTATAGCATAACAGCAATACGGCTATGATCGCTATGATTGCCAAAAGTATTTTTTTCATTGCTTATATGGTTTTCCATCCCCACCAAATCAATTTTGGGGTGAGTTCCTTTCTTTTCATTTTAAAAACCTTGTTTGTTGGTTTTGGAGGTTTCTTTTTTTCTGTAGTGTTCGTTTTTTTCATGATACTCGTTTTTTTGATTGATATCGATATGACGTTCAAAATTGAAATTTGTAACCAAAATCTGGAAAAAAACCAATTTGGTTTACCTCATCCACATTATTGGTCACTCTGTTGAACCTTCTGGCAAAGATATTTTCATTGGCAGAAACGTTCTGTAGGTCTAGGAAGAACTGATGGGAACGTTTTTTGTTCTTGCTGTTAAATTTTAATCCAAACTTTAAATCCCATCTAAAGTACGCTTCGTTCTGTTCGCTAAACGCTTCATCTTCCAAGAGTATTTGAAACCCAAAATCCCTTGAAGCTTCTAAATCCACCGGGGTCACAAACCTCCCGCCAGCTGTGGTGATTTTTGTATCTACAAAAAAGGTGTTGGCACCTGTTTTTCCAAGCCGGAATTCCTTCCCTGCCAAAAAATTAAGAACATACCCATTGTTAAAAGGACTGTTGCGTTCTATACCGTCGCTGCCCTCATACTTGCTTTCAAAAAAAGAACCCGTAAACAACGCATAATAACTATTGCTAAAGAATTTTTCCAATGTAAATTCTACGCCTTGGTTAAAACCCGTTCCTTCATTTACCAGGGAGACCCGGTCGTTTTCAAATACAAAATCCGCTCCTTCGGTTAGTGTTGAAAAGCTTGACGGTGTAGCTTCTACCCCTGCCCCATCAATATCTTGGCGATACACCTCTACTTTTCCACGCCAGGAATTCCCTAGTTTAACATCATATCCCAAGACGTAATGATCACTTTCCGCAAAATCCAAATCCCTATTGGTTTGTACCAATTCCCCATTGATTTCTTCATTTAAGAATAAGATAGGGTACGGAAGGTTTTGGTAATGACGGCCGTAGCCAACATTTATACTGTGATTGGAGGCAAAATTAAAGCTAAGGGCACTTCTAGGGCCTATGGAAAACTGTTGGTTTAAGGTACTATATTGCCCATGAAGACCAGCATTTAAGGTCAAGGTTTCCGTTATACGAAGTTGCCCTTGGATATAAGGTTGTACTACACTTAGGTTTTCATCGATATCCCTAAAGGTAACGAGTTCTGGAATTCCATCACCAGTGGTATCCAACTGTTCATTTCTATCGAGCAACAGGTTCTGGAAGTTAAAATTTTCCAATAACAAACCCGTCCTGTAGCTCAACCTACTGCTTACTTTACTATTAAAAAGCGAGGAAACCGTCAGGCGTATTTCACGGTCTTCTGCCTCCGTAAAAGGAATGAGTTGTTCCTGTGGGGTATCCTTGTCCAAAAAGCGCTCTGCCATAAAGTTGCTATCACTAAAGGAGCCGGCAACAATCGTTCGCAAATAGGAGTTTTTGCCAAGGTTCCAGTTGTACTTAAATCCTAAGACCCCAAAGCGGGACTCAAAGAAGGTATTCTCATCGGCAGCTGCAAAGAGGTCGTTCTCATCAATATCATCACCTAAAAAGTCAATATCGGAATTTCCTATGATCCCAAAAATGCTGAGCCTACCGTTGTCCACCTTTCCAAAATCCAAGTTAAAGGAGACATCGTTATAGTTGGGTACGGCGGAAGTCCCACCTGCGCCTACGCCAAGTAGACCCACCAAGGAATATCTGCCCGCTATAACAAAGGAGCCCTTTTTGGTTCCCAAAGGGCCTTCTGCAATGGCCTCTAGCCCGGTAAAAATCCCGGTTTGTAAGGTATATTCATACTCATCTGGATTCCCGGTTCTAAAACCAAGGTCAAAAACACCGCCAATAGCGTTACCGTATTCTGCTGGAAAAGCCGAGGTAATAAAGTCCGAGTTCTTTAACAGATTTGGGTTAAGGGCGGAGACGGGACCACCCGTAGTACCCACGGAGGAAAAATGGTTGGGACTTGGAATGGGAATCCCTTCTAACCGCCATAAAAGGCCGGTGGGGGAATTGCCCCTAACCACAATATCGTTTCTGCTATCATCTGGTGCGGAGACCCCGGCAAAATTGGCCGCTAAACGACCCACATCACTACGGCCGCCGGAAAATCGGGTAACTTCTTCAACCCCAAATTGCCTTGCACTTACCTTTGCCAATTTGTTTAAAGCGCGGTCTTGATTGGCCTTGTTGGTAAGGACCACTTCGTCCAGTGTATTAAAAGATTCTTGAAGCACAATGTTAAGGATAACATCTTTTCCAGAAGTGACAGCAACGTTAGGTACGGTTACGCTTTCATACCCTATATAACTTATTTGAAGCTGTTGTCTGCCCACTGGCACATCCGTTAAAACAAACAGGCCATCAAAATCAGTAATGACGCCAGTAGCCGTATCGGCATTCAAAAGTTGGATGGTAGCGCCTTCTAAAGGCTGTTCAGATTGCTTATCAGATATTGTTCCCCGGATAATACCAGTTTGCGCAAACCCCAAATACCCAATGAACATTACAATTAATAAAACACTCTTTCTCATAGTTGTTATGTTGATTTCCTCAAAATTGGGCTAGGATAGGGTTTTATGCATTCTGGATTTTGCTGTACTGTTCATTGTTCCGGTAAATTGTTGATTACAACTTTAAAAGCATTTTTGGGAGGTATTGGGTAAGACTGACATTTTAAGCTAAAAATCAACAGTTCAATTGGGATATCAACAATTAAGGCGCGTTACACCTTTACACACATTGGAGTTGTGTATATTTAAAGTTGTAATGAAAAGAATATTCAAGAAGAAAAGAGTTCGTAAGTTCCTGTTCCGATGGATGGTGGTCAATGTGGTGTTTTTTACTGTTAAGTTCACCATGGAACGGCACGAACACGCAGATGGTATAGCCGCTTTGTTTAACCCAACAAGCCTTTTTTACTATTTCAGCGCTTTTTTTCTTTTTATCTCCACTTGGGAAATCAACGACTATCTTTTAAAACGGCATAAAAAGTATTGCAAGCTTAACCTGAAGCGCAGTATAAAAATTGTGATCGTTAATTTGGCCCTTATGGTGCCCATTACCGCTCTGGTATATTATTTGGCGCTTTTTCCTTTAAAGGATGTCATGGGAATAGTATGCCTTAATCCCCCTCCCCAACAATTTGTCATCGATTTTTCCAGAGCTGTGGTACTTGGCTTGGCGGTTATTTTTTCCAATATGTTTTTCTATGCCATGAACCATCATGAACAACTGGAAAAGCAGTTGGCCGACTTGCAAAAGGATATGTTGGCCTCCCAATATACGTCGCTAAAAAACCAGATAAGCCCCCATTTTTTATTCAACAGCCTTAATACACTTACCGCGCTAATGTATGAGGATAGGGATTTGGCTTCTGATTTTGTCAATCGGCTAGCAAGCAGTTATCGTTATATTTTGGATAACCGGGAGCATGACCTCGTCAGCCTTAAAAAAGAACTTAATTTCTTGGATTCTTTTATTTTTATGATGAATGTCCGCCACAAAGAAGCGGTGCAAATAGCGCTTGACATTGAGGTCGATGTGGAGAGATATCGTATCCCTACCTTGACTTTGCAGATGTTGGTAGAAAATGCGCTGAAGCATAATCTGTACAGTAAAGAAAAACCATTGGTAATTACCATTTCTACCATTGAGGGCAACGCTGTGGTGGTGCATAATAATTTGCAAACCCGGCGGCTTAATGAAACAACGACCGGTTTGGGCATCAAGAACATTAAAGATCGCTATGCTTTTTATACCAATAAAGACGTTTTGGTACGGAAAGAGGAAACCTATTTTGAGGTGATTCTTCCTTTGTTGGATGAAAAGGTAACCAAGATCCAATTAAAAGCTATTTCTTAATGAAAGCGCTTATTATAGAAGATGAAGAATTTGCGGCAAAGCGCTTGGGAAAACTGGTCATGGAGCTTGCCCCGGAAATAATCATTGAAGCACAACTGAATTCTGTTGAAAGTGGGGCCAAATGGTTTGCAAAAAACAAACAACCGGACCTCATTTTTTTGGATATCCAATTAAATGACGGGTATGGATTTGATATTCTTGATGGTTTGGAAGACCACCCGCCCATAATTTTTACAACGGCCTATAATGAGTTTGCCATAAGGGGCTTTAAATACAATGGCTTGGACTATCTCCTTAAACCAATAGTAAAGGAAGACCTAAAACGAGCGTTGGAAAAGTTCCGTAAAAACATCACCAAAGAACAAAACGGCTCTACCGAAAGCCTAAGCCAGTTAAAACAATTGTTCCAAAAGGAATACAAGCACCGTTTTATGGTTAAGGTGGGCAATATGTTCAAATCCTTTAATGTGGAGGACATCGCCTATTTTAAATCCAACGAAGGTTTGATATGCCTTCATACCCATAAGGCGCAAGTGTACCCTATTGAATATACCATAGATCAATTGGAGGATATTCTAAATCCCGTTCATTTTTTTAGGATAAACAGAAAGTTTATGGTTTCCGTAAAAGCCGTAACGGAAATACACAGTTATTTTAACAGTCGGTTGTTGTTAAAACTTTTGCCCAAAGAAGAGGAACAGGTCATTGTATCCAGGGAGCGTACCACCAATTTTAAAAAGTGGTTGGATATGTAGGTGCAAGCTTACCATTACCTTTCCCAACTCTGGGTGGGCACGGCCATTACGTACCTCCTCCATACCGGTATAAAAGGAAATCCCAAAAAAACCAAAGCATAGTGCAAACGGCGACCTTTATTGGCACTTGTCCATTTTCTACAAGCTATACTTATACAAACAAAAAGAATTTGCTTTATCTAATTCAAAAAGGATTTTACCATTGTCATCAGTCATTGCCTCAAAATCAAATCCGTCACCATATATCTTTTTGAATTGAACCTTTTTATTTGGATCGAACAGGGTTGATACATTGAAAATAGAACTATTATGTAACTCACGGAATACGAGGATATACCCCTCATTGTCAGAAATTAGAAACTGAAACCCTGTAAATGTTTTGCCATTGGGTTCGTTTCCAATAGGGAAAATTTGGGCACTATGAAGTTCTGAACGAATGGATTTATAGGTATGGAACAACGCTATGGATTTATCGGCTTCTGCAGGGAGGCCTGTAGTTTCAAACCAAGCAAGCGGTTGAGCAGGCATTGTAATGGCAAATACATAGTCAAAAGAATATTTGCCTGGGGAATAAGGCTCATCTCCATATACATCCCTATTTCTCCATTTGTTCAAAAATTGCAATTGTAGTTTTTGAACAGGAACGTAATTAGAAAGCATCCAAATGTTACGTAATGTTTGGTAGGGGTAATAGCTTTTCAAATCGGTATATCTGTTTTCGAGGAAGGTATTGCCTAAATGATTGTTGTAATGGTATCCATAACGATTATCCGCTGTAGCATCAACATTAAAAACAATGTCATGATTTGATTCCTTAAGGATTCTATCAAAAAAGCGTTCCAGATTGATGTCGGCTTTTTTGGTTGGCAATTTAATACCATCGATTTTTATGTTTTTAATACCAAATTTGCGGTATAAATTGAGTACTATTTTTGCATCTTGTTCCCAATTTTCATAGTCATTTTCATTACTGGGATGGAACCATAGCCCAATTTTGATGTCTAACGAATCGGCAAGTTGAAGAATGTTTTTAAAACCATTTGGAAACCGCTCTTTATTAGGAAGCCAATCTTCAATAGACCATTGGTCCCATAGCCTTTCACCGGCAACCCCGGAATTCATGGATAACCCTTGCTGCCATCCATCATCTATTTGATAATGGGTAAAACCAAACTTATGGGTTTCCTTTAGTTCGTCAAGGATAAATTGTTCACTTAGTTTGGTGTCCCTGTTTCTGTCTCCCCATGTGTTGACCATCATCATTTCATCTCTGTCCGGTCTTAAAATTCTTGTATTGTTCTGATAGCTACGTAGGGCTATTTTTTTCCCTAGGTCCTCATTGTTATGAACACCTAGGACATAGCTAAAAGTTTTGACCCATTCATTCAAATTTAAATCTTCGGGTATTACTCCTAACCCAACCGATTTTACCGTAGTTGAAGTCGATTTCCTTTCAGAAGAAAAGTCATAGCCCGGGTAATTGATTTGAATATTGGAGCAAGGGGCTTCTTTCAAAAAGAACAAGCCTTTATCCTCTTGTAAACTTGACATAAAAAGTATATTGCCTATATACTTATTTGACTTGTATGGAAGAAGTTTCTCTTTTTTAACAAGAGTGTTGTTGTTATCCGTATTGTCTAAAAACTCTACAGCCTCCATATTCCAATGGATGTTTTCAATATTTAATCGCTCAATAATTAAATCATTGGGGTTGAATTGCAAGCTATCATTGGTTTTCTTTACATAATACTCACATGCAATTCCCATGGAGGATGGAAATATTTTGAAGACTTGTTTTACTTCCAAACCTTCATGTTCTGTTACAAGTTGAGTCATTAAGTAAGATGGAAGTATGGGAGTAGCTTCAACAACACTGCTTGTGTAATTGTTTGCCTTTGGTTTTGCTTTTAGATTAGTAACGCTGAAATCGGGATGCATTCCGTTTTCGATTTGTATTTTTTCCCCTGATATTTTGTTAGAAATATCGATGCTAATTATATTTCCATCATTCCACTTAAATCTTCGCTCGATAAATTTATTGCCAATTAGCAATGTGTCATTTTGCAACTTCGAATAACAGCTCTCCATCCTGTTTTTTTCATCATTCAATGCATCTATCAAACCACTATTTTGAGCTACTGCGATTGTTGAAATAAACAAAAAGATCAGTAGTGTTATATTTTTTTTCATAAACTATTGGATTTCGCTTTCGATTAACGCCAAACGTCCTGTGTGCGGCTGGTTACGGCGTAAAATCATAGCTAACCCGCCATAACCCAAAAATAGCCAATAAGCGTTGGATTTCCACATAGGAATTCAACCAAAATGAACCATATATGTTGTACCTGTTACACAAGGTATACCGTGTTTTGGTATTGGGTGACCTTTGCAAAATTTGGATAGCGAAACACTTTTTATGCCTTTATGTAAAGATTTCGTGAATATTAGCGAAGTAGTACATTACAACTTTTGCCCAAAGAAGAGGAACGGGTCATAGTATATAGAGGGGCGCACACCAATTTTACAAAGTGATTGGATAGGTGGGTGCTAGCTTACCAGCGCTGGTTGCGGAACCCATTGGTTTTGGCGTACTCAATGGTGGCTGCCAAATACTCGTTTAAATTGTACTTGGGGATGGGCAAAATACTTTCCAAAAGGGTCGTGTCCCACTCATAGGGTTTTGCCGTTAGATAGGGTGTGAGGTGGACACCTATGGTCTCGTAGTAAAACTGTTCCAAAGCACTTTCAAATTCATTGGCCGTTTCCAACAATTCTTCGGTGAGCTTGAAATTTTTAAAGTTGACGGTTTCCAGAATTTTAGAGATACCTGAAAAAATCTGGGTACCCCGGGAATTCACAATATTCAACTGCTCTACGGGCGTGTCAAAAACCTTGGTAATTACCCTGGCCGCATAGTCCGTTGGAATGATATTGAGTTTGCTATCGGCATTGGCCTGGATACGCACCATATCATCCGAAGCACTTCTATGGAAGAATTTGGCAAAAAGGTAAAAAACCATGTATTTGGAGATAAAAAAACTGGGGCTCTCCATAATATTACCTCCCAAAACACTAGGTCGTAGTATTTGGATGGCGATATTGTTTTCCGCTCCTGCCTTGGTCAAATACTTTTCTGCGGCATGCTTGGAAGCTTCATAAAAATTACGGTATTCCTTTTGTTCTACAGCTAGGTAATTGTCCTTTAAAATCCCATCCAATTTGCCTATGGAAAAAGCAGTACTGATGTAGCTGAATTTTTTGAGGTAGGGGGCGTACGCTACAAAAATACGCTGGGTGAACGTTAAATTCTCTCTATAGATTTCTGCTTTACTATCTGGATGGACGGAAAGATTGACGTAGCCCGCAGAGTGGATAAAATAATGGGACTGCGCCCGTTCCAAAAACTGCTCTGGTCGTAACACCTGGTCCGCATCTATCACTGAAATTTTCTTGGCAATGGCTCCCTTATTGGCCTTAAGAAAATCAGGGGCCATGGGGCTGTCCAACATGGTAGCTACCCTGTCCTTGGGCATGGCCTTATTTTTCTTGCGAACAATAAGGTAAAGCGTATCAATCTCTTGGAACCGGTTTTCCAAAAGCGAGAATAGCACTTGGGAACCTAAAGTTCCCGTAGCTCCAGTTAAAATGATGTTCATTGCCTAGCTGATTGAAGCTGTAAATATCGGTTTAAAAAAATAAACCCCCACAACGTGTTTGGATGTGAGGGTTTTCTGTTCCATGTATTGTTCCTAATACCTGTAATACTCAGGTTTAAATGGACCTTCTACGGTAACGCCAATATACTCGGCTTGATCTTGTTTCAATTCTGTCAATTCCGCACCCAAACGGCTCAAATGCAGCTTGGCTACTTTTTCATCCAAATGTTTGGGAAGCATGTACACATTGTTCTCATACTTGTCGCTGTTCTTCCAAAGTTCAATCTGCGCCAAGGTCTGGTTGGTAAAGGAGTTGCTCATTACAAAACTGGGATGTCCCGTAGCACAACCTAGGTTGACCAATCGGCCTTCGGCCAAAATAATAATATCCTTGCCTTCAATGGTGTATTTGTCTACCTGTGGCTTAATTTCATCCTTGGTGTTGCCATAGTTACCGTTTAACCAAGCCATATCGATTTCGTTGTCAAAATGCCCAATATTACAGACAATGGCTTTGTCCTTCAATGCCTTAAAATGCTCTGCTCGGATAATATCCTTGTTTCCGGTGGTGGTAATTACGATATCGGCATTACCCACAACGGTTTCCAAACGCTTCACCTCATAACCGTCCATACAGGCTTGCAATGCACAAATGGGATCAATTTCTGTTACGGTAACTATGGCCCCTGCGCCCCTAAAGGAGGCTGCCGTTCCTTTGCCAACATCACCGTAACCCGCAACCACCACTCGCTTACCGGCCAGCATGGTATCCGTGGCACGTCTAATAGCATCTACAGCACTTTCTTTGCAGCCGTATTTATTGTCAAATTTGGATTTGGTAACGGAATCGTTGACGTTAATGGCAGGCATGGGCAAGGTGCCTTTTTTGACGCGCTCGTACAGTCTATGTACCCCAGTAGTGGTTTCTTCGGAAAGGCCTTTTATGCCAGCGGCCAATTCTGGGTATTGGTCCAAAACCATATTGGTAAGGTCCCCACCGTCATCCAAAATAAGGTTTAAAGGTTGTCTGTCCTCACCAAAGAATAAGGTCTGCTCAATACACCAGTCAAATTCTTCCTCGTTCATTCCTTTCCAAGCATACACCGGTATTCCGGCAGCGGCAATGGCTGCAGCGGCATGGTCTTGGGTAGAAAAGATATTGCAGGAACTCCAAGTAACATCGGCACCCAAGGCGACCAAGGTCTCAATGAGGACGGCCGTTTGTATGGTCATATGCAAGCATCCGGCAATTCTGGAACCTTTTAAGGGTTGTTCTTTTCCATATTCTTCACGAAGGGCCATAAGCCCGGGCATTTCGGCTTCGGCAAGCTCAATTTCTTTTCTTCCCCAATCTGCCAATGTTATGTCTTTGACCTTGTAAGGAACGTATGGAATAGTGGTAGTACTCATTATGTTGTTTTATTTGTATAACTTCACTTTTATATGCTTAAGATTTTAGCTAAAAAGGCTTTTTTCTTAAGTTGCGCAAAGGTACAAATTACTTAACTCTAAACCGTGCCCATTTACAAAACCATAACAGTTTCAGCGGTTACCAAGGTCTATATTTGGAAGGTAACCGAAACCGAGGAAGCCCTAGCGAAAGGCATTGCCCTTACCCAACACTGCCAGAATCGACTTTTAGGAATGAAATCCGGACTGCACCGAAGGGAGTTTTTAAGTATACGCCATCTGTTTGCAGCCGCCGGTTTTGAGGATAAGGATGTCTACTACAATGCTATGGGAAAACCTTTTCTGCAAAATGGGGACCATATTTCCATTACCCACTCCTATAATTTTACGGCCATCATTGTAAGTAAGGAGAAGGAAGTGGGTATAGACATTGAAAAACAACGGGATAAAATCCTGCGGATCGCCCATAAATTTACACCTCTGGAAGAATACAGGACCTTGGCCAACACGGCTGCGGTCATAAGAAAATTGACCATTGTTTGGGGAGCAAAGGAAGCCCTTTATAAAATTTACGGACAGCCCGGACTCAGTTTTTTGAAACACATCAATATAGACGATTTTACTTTTGATGCCGGAACTACTGAAGGACAGATCTATTATCATGGAAAAAAGTCGTCCTATAGCATCCACTTTTTAGAGTTTGAAGGATTTACGGGGGTTTATGCCTTGCGGCAAGTGTAAGGAATACCTAGTTTTGAAACCTGAAACCTGAAACCTGAAACCTCATGGACATCTCCGTAGAACTTACCTTTTCTCCCTTGCAGGACGATTTTGAAATCCATATCATCAATTTTATCAAAAAACTTAGGGATTCTGGATTGACAATTTTAGAGAATCCCTTGAGTACCCAAGTATTCGGCGAGTATAAGCAGGTAATGGGCGTGCTCAACCAAGAAATTGAAACCGCTTTTGAGCTTATGGACAAAGGCCTATTGTTCCTTAAAATTGTAAAATCTGACCGAAGCGACTATGAGCCACATTTTTGATTGGATTTTTGCCCAATACCAAGGAGTGCCCACCCATCTGGTCGTGTTGGAAATGATAGGTGTTCTTTTTGGTTTTCTTAGTGTTTGGTATTCAAAAAGGGAAAACATTCTAGTTTTTCCAACGGGTATTGTTAGCACAGGTATTTTTGTATACATCTTATTGGTTTATGGCTTGTTGGGCGATATGCTCATTAATGCCTACTATTTTGCCATGAGTATGTACGGATGGTACGTATGGACCCAAAAGGTAGATGAGGACCACTACATCCCAATTACCCAAATGACCAAGAAGGATAAAAACCGGGCTATCGTTCTTTTTATAGCTACGGTCGTGTTGGTAATAGGGGTGTACCTTGGTTTTGAAAAATTTAATTCTTGGACCGCTTATGTAGACACTTTGACTACCGCTATATTTTTTGTAGGGATGTGGTTAATGGCCAAAAAAAAACTGGAAAACTGGACTTTTTGGATTATTGGGGATATCATATCCGTTCCACTATATCTTTATAAAGGCTTGGTGTTTACCGCTTTTCAATACCTATTATTTACCATAATTGCCATTTATGGCTACAAGGCATGGAAGAACAACTTAAACAAGAGCCCACAGACCTTATTAAAATAGTCTTGTTTGGGCCAGAATCTACTGGTAAAACTACGCTTGCCAAAGCTTTGGCGGCCCATTACAATACCGAATGGGTGCCAGAGTATGCAAGGGAGTACTTGCAGGATAAATGGGACCGGGAGCAGAAGACCTGTGAACCCCATGACTTGCTTCCCATTGCGGTTGGGCAAATGCAGATGGAAAACCAATTGGCCAAAAGAGCGAACGAGATCCTTTTTTGTGATACGGATTTACTGGAAACCAAAGTATATTCCGAAGCGTATTATGTGGGAAATTGTGATCCTGTTTTGGAGAAATACGCGCTACAAAATACCTATGACCTGTACTTACTAACGGACATTGATATCCCTTGGGAGAAAGACGATCTTAGGGATAAACCCGATGCCCGGGAAGAAATGTTCGCTTTTTTTCATGATACCTTAAAGAAATACAATAGGAATTTTCTTATTTTAAACGGAAACAAAGAAGAACGCCTAAAAAAGGCAATCACCCATATAGAAAAACTACAAAAACCTATGATTGATTTTACGGATAAGGATATTGCACAGTTAAAGGAAAAAGGGATCCCAAGAGAAAAAGTTTTACGCCAGATCGAAACTTTTAAGGAGGGGATTCCCTTTGTCCATTTAGAAAAAGCTGCCGTTATCAATGATGGTATTGTACGGGTAGAGGATGAGGAGGCTATGATTACGTATTTTGAAAGGAATATTGGGGACAAGACCATTTTAAAGTTTGTACCAGCGTCCGGTGCAGCATCCCGTATGTTCAAGGCCATGTTCAATTTTGTAGATGCCTACGATCCAGCAAAGGAGAATCTGGGAGCCTATGTAGAAAGAACCGGGGATACGGCAGTACAACAGTTCTTGGCGGCTATGGACAAGTTTTCGTTTCATGATACCATAATGTCCCGTATAGCGGGGAGGTATACCAACGAGGGGGAAAAAGCATATGCCTTTATCAAAGAAATGCTTACGCAAGAAGGCTTGAACTATGGGTTCTATCCCAAAGGATTATTGCCGTTTCACAAATGCAAGCACGGCGGGGCTACGCCCTTTAAAGAACACCTTAAAGAAGGTGCTCGTTATGCCAAGACCAATGGTACTGCACATTTGCATTTTACCATTTCACCCCAACATGATGCCATGTTCAAGAAGGAAGAAGGGGTTTCGGTTCCTAGAATTTCCCAAAAAACGGATACGGTCTTTAAAGTATCTTATTCCTATCAAAAATCCTCTACGGATACCCTTGCAGTAGCTTTGGATAACCAACCCTTTAGAAATTCAGATGGTTCCCTATTATTTAGGCCGGGCGGGCATGGTGCTTTGATCGAAAACTTGAATGATCAAGATGCGGATATTATTTTTATCAAGAATATCGACAATGTAGTGGTAGACCAAAATTTGGATGCCGTGGCCGACAGCAAGAAAATGCTAGGAGGGTTGTTGCTTAAAGTACAGCATAAAGCATTTGAATATGCTAGAAAATTAGAAGGCACCTCTGTTTCTGAAGCCTTGCTAAAGGAAGCCAAACAATTTGTTGAAAACCAACTTAATGCAAGGTTTACTGCTGATTTTAATGGGACTACCCTAGAGCAGCAGGTGATCATGGTCCTTTCCAAACTCAATAGGCCTATCCGAGTTTGTGGAATGGTCAAAAACGAGGGAGAGCCTGGTGGTGGACCTTTTTGGGTCAACGATTTCCAAGGCAACCGTTCTTTGCAGATCGTAGAATCCGCACAAATGGATATGGACAACACCGAGCAAATTGCCATCTTAAAGAATGCCACCCACTTTAATCCGGTGGATTTGGTATGTGCGGTAAAAGACCATCAAGGTAAAAAGTATGATCTATTGGAGTTTGTGGACGTAAAGCAAGGTTTTATCACAGAAAAAACCAAGGAAGGCCAATCTTTAAAAGCACTGGAACTCCCAGGACTTTGGAACGGTGCCATGGCCTACTGGAATACCATATTTGTAGAGGTCCCCCTAGTAACTTTTAACCCTGTTAAAACGGTAAACGATTTGCTCAAGCCCTCCCATCAAGCATAACACCGGTTGTTAAAAGACCGTCCCGAAACCCTAAATAATAGGGGTTTCGGGATTTTTTTTGACTTTGATGTGACCTTTTCAAAACAAGGGTGTCTTATTTATGAAGACAAAAATTATGAGAGATATTATGACATCGGGATTTTTAGCAATGGGTTTACTGCTCACGCTACTTATGGCAGCACCTATTTTAAACGATGTTGATGAAGGGGAAACAACGATTCCAGTTACAATGGAAGAAACGGTGAACGAGGATATCCAAGATTTGGAAGTAGCGGTTAAAAGAGAAATTCACACTCCGTTGTAGCCTTTTAGGCAGGCGGATTTTGGTTGGTTGATTTGGTTGAAAGGGCCGTCTCATAGATTCGGTCCTTTTTTTGAAACAACGACAGAACATAATAAAAGGATGAAGCGGTGCTACACTAACCATTTTTTGTCCATAGGATTAGCTTACGGCATATTTTATAATGTGTTCCCCAAATTATTTTAAGCTAATTTGTTTAAAAGGCTGCAATTGCAGCCTTTTTGTTTTAAGGTTATCATAAAATTTTGCAGCAAGACATCCAAGACAATACATACTACGTAAATAATGGACTTCAATAAAAATCAAAAGATCTTATTTAAAGCGATAGTATGAAAAAAGTTTTGATAGCTGCATTTTTAATGACTGCCTTTGGACATGCCCATGTCTCCATAGCTACTGAAAATGATGGCGTAACCCTTGAAATTCCCAATACCTTTAAAAAAATAGAAGCCAAGGAATTGCCCGCTCCTGTGGTGGAGGCCTTGTTAAAAGAGTATCCCACTTCTAAATTAGGGGCGGCCTATAAGAACCATGAAGACAAGTACAAGCTTATTATGGTGTTGCAAAGTGGTACAAGAAGGACTGTATATATTGATGCCTACGGCCGTTGGTTAAAGGGATAGGAGGTACGTGCAAATAGCTCTGGTTTTAAGATTTTAAGACGGGAACATCCTTTTTTGTAGGATTTTTTAGGACAGGCTAACTCTTTTTGGAGAATAGTAATAGGCGTACTACATTTGCGCCATCTCAAAGGGGTGCTTTTTTCTAGTTATGAGTTAAAAGTTGCGAGTTGGTTTTTTAACTTCGAACTCGCCACTCAAAAACCCTTAACTCGAAAAGGCTGAGATTATACCCAATGAACCTGGGCAGGTAATGCTGCCAAGGGAGGCGATAATCGCCATTAGGTTATGCATGGTTGCGTTGAAAAGG
>CALGQU010000226.1 GCA_937959125.1 uncultured Croceitalea sp. | reverse complement strand
AAAGGGAAACAGGGTTTTTAACGGTTTTTTCGTATTTGTCCACCAATTTATGGAGCGATTGCATGACCGCCTCCTCACTAAGGATGGTGAGCTTTCCGTAGACGTGAACGGCAATATAATCCCAAGTAGGAACTTCCTCCTCTTTATACCAAGAAGCAGAAATATAAGAATGGGGACCATTAAAAATGCAGAGCACTTTGGGCTCTTCTTCAAAAACTTTCCATTGGGGATTGGCTTTTGAAATATGACCTACCAAAATGTCCTTGCCATGTTCATCCGCATCAAGTTCTAACGGAATATGGGTGGCCCATGGTTGCCCATCAACTTGATTGACCAAAATGCCAAAGCTGTTTTTGGCAATAAATGCCTTTACGGTCTTTAAGTCTTCATTTTTGTAGTGATGGGGTATGTACATTTTTCAAAAACTTATTGGTACTGTGATAAGTGCTACTCAAAACAAAAATAATTGTTTTCTGCTACCTTAAATCAGCAAAAGCTGTGGTAATTCCTCTTCAATAATTTGGTTATCCATTTTGTGCACGTAATACGATCGGTCCTTATTGGTAACTGAAATTGCGGTGTGCACTTTTCCATTGATAAAATGGATTCCCGATGCGTCATCACAGGCATAGCCATCACTAAGTTTTCCCGTTAAGATATTTTGATGGTACAAAGGCCTTCTTGACGCTTCGGAATTGTAATGCGGGCAATGGCTGTACTTTAAAAATTCCATTCCGCCTACAATACTAAGTTCCGCCGGCCGAGAATCCGTAGTACCCCCATTGAACCAGCATAAGGAACCTGCACTGCCACCCGCCATAATACATCCCCGTTCATAGGCATTTTTCAGGGAGGTATCAATACCTTGGGCACTCCAAATAGCCAGCATATTTAAGGTATTTCCCCCGCCTACGATAATGGCATCCATTCTTTGGATAGTGCTTTCAAAAGGCTCCTTATCATCATAAGAATTGACCCATACATTTAAAATATGAGGGGTGACATTCAAGGTTTTGCATGCTTCGTAAAAGCGCATACAATATCCTTTATCATCGCCGCTAGCCGTGGGGATAAAGCAAAGATTGGGATTGGTCTTTCCGGTACTTTTTGCAATATAATCCAGAAATGGTGTTCGGTGCCTGCCACTTCCGTAGGCTATGATCTGTTTCTTTACATCATTCATTCTAATCTTTTTCTATGGTGGTACCATACCATTTTGCCAAGGTATTTTCCGCCGGTTTAAATCGGGGCGAAAAATCGAGGTCATCATAGGTATCCTCTCTTTTGGTTCTGGTATCCCATTGCCAAATATAGGAACCAGCAAACCATTCTTTTTGCCATAACTGTTTAAAAAGTGCCTCATAGGCCAATTGCTGGGTCTTTTCAGATTTCTTTTTGGACAATATGCTTAAATAAGAACCCCATTCCCAAGGTTTAACGGTACTTGTTACATCACTACGATACCCCACTTCTGTAAAAAGCACGGGCTTTTTAAACCTATGGTGCAATTCTTCCAGTTTGGTGATGTGTGGTTGCCAGCCTTCTTCAATTTGTTCCAAGCTAGGTAGCTTGGTTTTGGTCAATGGAAAGTAAGCTTGTATCCCAATAAAATCTAGTTGCTCCCAAAAATCGATATACTCATATTCGTCATGCCAATTGGCGGCATAAGTGATTTTTCCGGAATACACCTTTCTAACCTTGACTATCAGCTCTTTCCATCGCTGGGGTTGTGCTTTTATCGAAGTTTTAAGTTCAGTCCCAATACAAAACAACTCAGCCTGGGTCATTTGGGCCATTTTAGCATAGTGCAACATTCGAACTTCGTAGGAATCAAACCACCTCTCCCAGTCTTCTGCCGAACCGGGATTCAAATTGGCCCGCCAACCGCTACCGGTCCAAACATGGGGTTTTAGTTGTGCGTACAAACCGCTGTCGTGCAATTGCCGGATGGTTTTGATAAAAACGGAATCCCGTCTGGTCCACGTATTGGAATCCCTTTGTGCAATAGTCTTGGCCGTTTCGGTTTCTTGGTAGATAAAAGGGATGACCGCCACCCATTCTACATGGGTCTTGATCAAGGAATCTATGGCCTTGGAATTGTCCGATCCGTTCCATCCAAAAACACTCATGCCCCGTTGTTTGCCATCGGTTTGGTAAAGATTCTTTGAAACCCCGCTATGGTTCATGTAAACGGATTCCCATTTAAAATCAAAATCCTCATTGGAATTTGCAAAAACCAAGGTTTTAAAACCAATGAAGAGTACGCCCAAAGGGAGTAAAAGACGGTAAGAAAATTGATTTAAAAAAACGACGGCCCCTCTCTTTTTGTACAAACGAAAAAAATACCGAAAGAGGTAAAAAAGCAGGAGTAGTACCGCATACACCACATGCAAAAAAATCAGAAATACGGTATTGGACAATACGTTGTAGAGAATACTCAACACCTCTGACATGGGAGTTTCCAAACCCCACAACCGGACAAGGATATAAAGTAAAACCCCCGCCCATGCTATGGCATAAATGATGAGTAGGATACGGAAGTTCTTTTTGATGATCGATGTAGGCATTTCCCGTTAAAGGTACTAAAATTAGGCAGGTATTCCGCTAGGTACGGTCAAAGCGCTCCATCGGTTTCCAACGCGGTTTTACTCGCTACTGGCATTGGTATTTCCCCTGTTGTCACGGTTACTACTATTCCTCCTTCGATTTCCCGAATTCCGGGACCGATTGCGACTGGAGTTCCGGTTTCGATTCCCGGAACCATGGGATTTTTTGGCGCGTTGCGGTTGTTCCGGTTCTTTGGTATCATCAACAAAGGGATGTTCGGTAATTCTAGGAACCTCTTGTTTGATCAGCTTTTCAATATCCCGTAAATAAGGACGTTCCTCGGCATCACAAAAAGACAGGGCAATTCCACTAGCGCTTGCCCGCCCAGTTCGTCCAATACGGTGCACGTAGGTTTCCGGCACGTTGGGAAGATCATGGTTAATGACCAAAGAAAGTTCCTCCACATCAATCCCACGAGCGGCAATATCCGTAGCCACCAAAACCTTTAGTTTTCCTTCTTTAAAAGAACCCAAGGCTTTTTGGCGTGCCGTTTGCGATTTGTTGCCGTGTATGGCTGCCGCCTCAATATTGGCCTGGGCCAGTTTTTTTACAATTTTATTGGCACCGTGTTTGGTCCTTGAAAATACCAAAACCGAATCCTGTGGCTTATCTTCCAGCAAGTGGACAAGCAGTTTTACCTTATCGGATTTCTTTACAAAATAGATGGCTTGCTCCACCTTTTCTGCGGTGGCTTGTTGCGGTTTTATGGTTACTTGCTCAAAGTCCCCTAAAATCTTTCTGGAAAGTTCCACAATGGTTTTAGGCATTGTGGCCGAGAAGAAAAGTGATTGTCTTTTGGGCGGAAGTTTTGCAATGATTTTTTTGATATCGTGGATGAACCCCATATCCAGCATTTGGTCGGCTTCGTCCAGTACCGCATATTCAATATCCTGAAGGGATATAAAACCTTGGTTCATCAAATCGAGCAATCTTCCTGGGGTAGCGATCAAAATATCTACACCTGCCCGTAAGACGTTTACTTGTTTGCCTTGCTTTACCCCGCCAAAGATCACCGTATTTCTTAGGCCTGTGTGTTTTCCATAAGCCGTAAAGCTCTCCCCAATTTGTATGGCCAGTTCCCGGGTTGGGGTAACCACCAATGCCTTTATTTTTCGTTTTCCTTGTTGTTGGGTTCTGGCTTGGAACAAATGATGGAGTATAGGAATCCCAAAGGCAGCTGTTTTACCGGTACCTGTTTGCGCTACACCCAAAAGGTCTTTGCCTTTCAATAAAATGGGAATTGCTTGCTGTTGTATTGGGGTTGGATGGGTATAGCCCTGCGTCTCCAAGGCCTTTAAAATGGGAGCGGAAAGTCCCAATTGATCAAAAGTCATAATTTTTATTAAGTGGCGAAGGTACTTTAAATAATGACAATCCATCCTCAAAAAGCGACAACTCGGCTTTTTAAAGTGGGTGAGGTTTGTGGTTAACCCCATTTTTGATCATCAATCTAAAATAGCAGTCATGAAAACTCTTGCCTATACCATTTTTATTTTTTTAGGTACACTAATCGCCTTTGGCCAACAGACCATCAATGGAAAAGTTACGGACATTTCCAATGCCCCCGTTGTAGGAGCCAATGTTTATCTGGAGGGAACCTATGATGGCGCTTCTACGGATGAAAATGGCAATTTTGTTTTTGAAACGGAGGAAACAGGAACCCAAACCTTGGTGATTTCCATGTTATCCTATGATACCCATTATGAAATGGGTGATGTATCCCTGCTAACCAATCTGAAGCTCATTTTACGGGAAGCCATCAATTCCCTGAATGGGGTAACCTTAACCGCAGGAACTTTTGAGGCAGGGGACAACTCTAAGGTTTCCGTGTTAAAACCCTTGGATATTGTTACCACAGCGGGTGCGGCAGGCGATTTTGTTGCCGCACTACAAACGCTACCCGGCACCACTACCGTAAGTGAAGATGGTCGATTGTTCGTTAGGGGAGGGGCCGCCGGGGAAACCCAGGTTTTTATTGATGGATTACGCGTTTTTCAACCCTTCAATGCTACCGCCAACAACATTCCCACACGGGGTAGGTTTTCCCCATTTTTATTCAAAGGGATTACCTTTAGTACTGGAGGGTATTCTGCCGAATATGGACAGGCCCTTTCCAGTGTTTTGTTGTTGAATACTGTTGATGCTCCCGATCAAGAAAAAACGGATATTTCCATAATGTCCGTAGGGGGCGGCCTAGGACATACCGAAATCTGGGGTAATCAGTCCCTGAGCATAAACACCCAGTATATCAACTTATCGCCATATGAAGCCTTATTGCCTTCTACACAGGGTGTTCGTTGGAACAACCCTTTTGAGTCCATTGCCGGGGAAGCGGTGTTTAGAAGTAGGGGAGATAAAAGCCTTTTTAAGTTTTACACCAATTTTAACCATTCTAACCTTGATATTGCCCAAGAGAACATCAATTTTGAGGAGTTTGTGCCGTTCCGTCTTAAAAACAACAATTTATATGTAAATACTTCCTTCAAATATTTCTTTCCGGATGATTGGACCTTGCATGCCGGTTCCAGTATTTCTTGGGATACCAACGATATTGGAATTTTTGAAAACACCATTACCACAAACGAACGAGGTAATCATCTAAAGCTTAAAGTCAAAAAGGCATTTAGCAATAGGTTCATCCTAAATTTTGGCTCCGAGTTTTTCCATACGGACTTTGACGAAACTTTTGTGGATGAAAGCGGCTTCAATGCCACAAGCAGTTATAATGACAACCTAGTCGCGGGTTTTGTAGAGAGTGATATTTTCTTTAGCAACGCCTTTGCTATGAAACTCGGGGCTAGGGCAGAACACTCCTCCGTACTGGATAGGGGTTCCATTTCGCCACGTGTTTCATTGGCCTATAAAAGCAGTGAAAAAGGACAGTTTTCGGTTGCTTATGGCGATTTTTATCAAAATCCCTTAAATGAAGTTTTACGGTTTGACCAAAACCTACAATCAGAAAAAACATCACACTACATTCTAAATTATCAATACCTAAGTAATGGTAGAACATTTCGTGCAGAAGCCTTTTATAAGGATTATGACCAATTGATAAAATTTAACACGGAACTTCCCCAATTTGATTCCCAGTTTGACAATACAGGGAATGGCTACGCTACCGGACTGGATATTTTTTGGCGGGACAATAAGAGTGTTAAGAACTTAGACTATTGGGTATCCTATTCCTTTTTGGATACGGAACGTGATTTTAGGAATTTTAGGGAAAGTGCAACCCCCAATTTTGCGCCACGGCATAACTTTTCCGTGGTTACCAAATATTGGTCCAACAAATTAAAATCCCAAATTGGCCTAACCTATAATTACGGTTCTGGGAGGCCTTTTGACAACCCCAATACAGAGGCGTTTCTGGCAGAAAAAACCCCTTCTTTCAATAATCTTAGTTTCAATTGGGCGTATTTATTGGACCAACAGAAGATTCTCTATTTCTCTATCAACAATGTTTTGGGCCTTAACAATATAAACAATTACGAATATGCCAACACGCCAAATATGGATGGTTTTTTTGAAAGACAAGCGATACGACCCCCGGCAGATAGCTTCTTCTTTGTAGGCTTCTTTTGGACCATAAGCACGGACAAGAAAAGCAATCAGTTGGATAATCTATAAACCTACAGTTGGGAAGGCTAATGCTACAGTTGGGTAAAGCTATTTGGGGCCTAATCCATAGAAAATGCAATTTTATCAATAATTACGAATCAGAAATAACAAAGAATAAAAACCGAGTCATGAAAAAAGCACTAGTTATATTTTTAACGCTACTATCCGTAAAGCTTGTAGCACAGGATCAATATACTAAAGGAATGCAAAAGGCATTTGACCTATGGGAATCACAAAAACCTACGGAAGCGGCCAACCTCTTTGAACGGATTGCCGTTGCCGAGGACGACAATTGGTTGCCGTACTATTACGTTGCCCAAATAAACACCTTTGGTTCTTTTGGTATAACGGACGAAAAACAACTAAAACAACAATTGGGTAAGGCAAAGGAGTTTTTGGATATTGCCAAGCGACTTTCCCCAGATAATCCGGAGTTGCTGGTACAAGAAGCCATGATCAATACCGCATGGATGGCCTATGATGGCGCTACCTATGGCCCTACACTTGCGGCAAAGAATACGCAACTCTATGCAAAGGCACAGGCCTTATCACCTGAAAATCCTAGGGTCGTCTTTACCAAAGCGGAATGGGACATGGGGTCGGCACGTTATTTTGGAAAGGACATTACTCCATATTGTAAGGATGTTACTAGGGCTTTGGAACTTTTCGCTACCTTTAAATCCGATATTGCATTCTACCCGTCATGGGGTAAAAAGCGGGCAGAAGAAGTTGCAGCGCAATGTAAAACAGAGTAGATGAAAGGCTTTCTAAAGATTTTAAGACTATCCATTATTATTACGGTTATCGTTGCCGTACTAAGTATCGTTGTTTTTGGTGATGGTATTTATACATTGGAATATATTACCCAACAAGTGGTAATCAGTTTTATATTTTCTTTTGGATTGACAACAGTGAATTCCTATTTCTATGATGGTATGGAAATTAGATACAAATGGGAGTCTGAACCAAAAAAACGCCTATGGATAGGAGCCATAGGGTCCTTGGTATTAACCATCATCACTTACGGAATTTTGCGGTTTTTGATCTATTTCTACTATACGGGAAATTCTTTTGGGGAATTTTTGTTTAGGGAAAAGGAACAATCGGGTTCTTATGTCATCGCCTTGACGATAACCTTGATAGCTATATTGTTTACCCATGCGTTTTATTTTTACAGGGCTTTACAAAAGCGAGAGGTAAAAGAACAGAAAATCATTGCGGGAACCGCGTCGGCACGCTTTGATGCCCTTAAAAATCAATTGGACCCCCATTTTTTATTTAACAGTCTTAATGTGTTGACAAGCTTAATTGAAGAAGATCCTTACCAAGCCCAAAAGTTTACCACATCACTTTCCAAAGTTTATCGCTATGTCTTAGAGCAGAAAAACAAGGATTTGGTTACCGTAGATGAGGAATTGAATTTTGCACGTACCTATGTACGCTTATTAAAAATGCGTTTTGAGGATAGTATTATTTTTGATATCCCGGATCAGGCTTCGGACCCAGAAGCCAAGATAGTACCGCTATCCCTGCAATTACTGCTTGAAAACGCCGTGAAACACAATGTGGTTACCTCTGCCCGGCCATTGCATATTAAGGTTTTTGAAAAAGAAGGCAATCTCATTGTAGAGAACAATTTACAAGAAAAACAAGTGGTTAAAAAGAGTAGTGGCGTAGGATTGCAGAACATTAGGCAGCGTTATGGTATTCTTACGGACAGAAAGGTAGGGATAGCCAAATCCACTGCCGATTTTAGCGTAGCCTTGCCCATGCTTTCCAAACAAGTGTCCATTGTAGAAACGCAGGAAGAACACATAGAAGAGAAGCGATATTTAAAAGCAAAGGAACGTGTGGACGCTTTAAAAGGGTTTTATGGGAACCTTATTTCCTATGCCATTGTGATTCCTTTTTTATGGTGGTTAAATTATAAGACCACAAGTTTTTTATGGGCTATTTTTCCAACCTTAGGTTGGGGTTTTGGGCTCGCTGCACATGCTATGGAAGCCTTTGGATACAATCCTTTATGGGGTAAACGTTGGGAAGAGAATAAGATAAAAGAACTTATGGAGAAGGAGGATTTTTAGGCTAGCGCCAAGAGAAAAGAAACAAGAGTCAAGAAGCAAGATAAAAGATTCAAGAAATAAGAAGAATTCGTTTTGAGTAGTTGAAGGATTTTGTTTTTTTAACTGCCTACTGCCTACTGCCTACTGCCTACTGCCTACTGCCTACTGCCTACTGCCTACTGCCTACTGCCTACTGCCTACTGTCCACCTGCCAATTCATCCTAAGAAAACTACAATTGGGTCATCCCTTTTTTAAAATCCATGTGTAAATGCGGAATTTTGATGTAGAGAAAAAATCATAATGAACTCATTTAAACTCTTGGGATTTAGGCGAAAACCAGAGATTTTTAGTGCTGTTGAAGCCTTTTTTAAGTTGCATAGCTATGCTACGGAAGGCGAAAAAGATAAAATCAGCGCTGAAAAGAATGATTTTTTAGCAAATTGGAAAAGTTTAAATAAGTTCAATAACTTAAATCATAAAAAATGGAAAATCTAAACGAATTCAAATATAAACGAGCAAAGGAACGTGTAGCATGTATCAAGTCATTTTACACACATCTAATGGTCTACCTCATAGTAATGTGCGCACTGGTCTACCTTAACTATAGGACAACAAGTTTTGTTTGGGTGTTGTTCCCAGCGGTGGGTTGGGGTATAGGCTTGCTAAGTCACGGGCTTAGGGCCTTTGGATACAATCTTTTTTTAGGAAAAGACTGGGAAGAACGCAAGATCAAGGAGCTTATGGATAGTGAGCGGTTTTAAGCAAAACAGTACCTTTAGAATAACAACCAAAAGATAGATCATGGAAAATAACAAGAACGAAAGTAAATATATAAGAGCCAAAGAACGGGTTGCGGAAATAAAGAAGTTCTACGGTAATTTAACCTCTTATGTCATAGTAATCAGTGGACTGGCCGCTTTGAATTATTGGGTTGATGGATGGAACTATCCTTGGTTCCTATGGGCCGCATTCGGTTGGGGTATAGGGGTTGTTTTCCATGCCATAGGAACATTTAACCTGACCCCATTTTTTGGTAAAGATTGGGAAGAACGCAAGATCAAGGAATATATGGATAAGGAAAACGAACAGAAAAAATGGCGATAACTATGGAAAATTTTAGAGAGGATAAGTTAGAACGTGCCAAGAAAAGGGTGCAGGAACTTAAGGGGTTTTACATCCATGCTACGGTATATACCGTGATCAACATCTTCATTCTCGTAAATATCTATGTGCGGACAGATTATGACAATGAGGGTTTTTGGAAGTTTGGACATTTTTTGACCCCGTTCTTTTGGGGGATTGGACTCCTGTTCCACGGACTTAAAGTTTTTGATGCCAATCCGTTTTTTGGAAAGAATTGGGAAGAGCGAAAAATTAAGAAATATATGAATGAGGATAGAGAGGATGCTGACAGAATACTAAACAGAAAAAAGTGATGGAAAACGATTTTAAAAGAGCTAGGGCCATTGCCAAAGTCAAAAAAATAAAGAAGTTCCATAACCACCTAAAGGTTTATCTAGTAGTCAATATTGGTATCCTGGTCCTAAGGTTCACCGGATTGGGTTTTGTGGTCAACGGTTTTGAAAATACCGATGAAGGCTTTCTTAGATGGGTAGATTGGAATGTCTTTGGGACTCCTATCGTTTGGGGTTTCTTTTTATTGGTGCATGCCAACCGTACCTTTGAATGGATACCGTTTTTAGGAAGTAAATGGGAAGAACGTAAGATCAAAGAGTTTATGGAGCAAGATAAGAACCCATAAATTTGAAATCGAACTCATTTAGACTTTTTGGATTGAAGCGAAAATCAGCTATTTTTTGTCCTGTTAAAGACTTTTTTGAGTTGCATAGCTGGGCTACGGAAGGAAAAAAAGACGAAAACGGGCTTAAAAAGAGCAATTTTTTAGCCAATTGAAAAAGTTTAAATGAGTTCATCGTATAACATGGGAAGTCAAAAATATAAGTATGAACGCGTAAGGAAACGTGCAAAGGCACTTAGGGGTTTTTACAGACATATAAGGGTGTTTGTGATTATCAATGGGATGTTATACCTCATTAAAGGGGGCTTTTTTAATTGGACGCTTCCAGATGACGTTACTTTAGCATCCTATTATTTTGACTGGATAGATATCCACCTCATTATTTGGATTGCAATTCTTCTTATCCATGCAGGGATCGTGTTTGTTTGGCAGAGGCGGTTTCTTAACAACTGGGAAGAACGTAAAATTAGGGAGCTTATGGAGAAAGATTCCAAAAACAACGATTAAATTGCCAAATACTAATTTGGTGATAATCAATAGCAAGATTAAAAATGAACGTAATTATCATTGAAGATGAAAAACCAGCAGCAAGAAGGCTGGGAAGGTTATTGGAAGAGCTTGGGGTTTCCGTGTCCACTATGCTCCATTCCGTAGAAGAATCCATTGTCTGGTTTCAAGAAAACAAACATCCGGATCTCATCTTTTTGGACATCCAATTATCCGATGGTCTTTCCTTTGAAATTTTCGATGTCATCCAAGTAAAAAGTGCCATCATTTTTACCACAGCTTTTGACGAATATGCGTTGCAAGCTTTCAAGTTAAATAGCATTGATTATTTGTTAAAACCCATTGACGATGAGGAGCTGGAAAAGGCGGTAAAAAAGTATCGCGATTTACAACCGGAAAAGGAACAAATTTCGGTAGATTTTGAAGACATTAAAAGGTTGTTGGTAAACCCTCTGGAACGGGAATACAAAAAAAGGTTTACGGCAAAGGTTGGACAGCACCTAAAAATCATTAACGCGGATGAGGTGGAATGTTTTTATAGTGAAAACAAAGGCACCTATGCGGCAACTACCGATGGCAGAAATTACCTCTTGGATACTACTTTAGAAAACCTGGAAGAAGAATTGTCACCCAAAATTTTTTTCAGGGTCAGTAGAAAATTCTATGTAAATATCAACCATATAAAAGACATCATTTCATACACCAATTCTAGACTTCAAATTAAAATGCATACCTTTAAAGAGCAAGAAATCATTGTGAGTAGGGAGCGCGTTAAAGATTTTAAGTTATGGTTGG
>CALGQU010000225.1 GCA_937959125.1 uncultured Croceitalea sp. | reverse complement strand
CGGTTTTGGTCTCCAGCCACGATCTCCAGCACGTTACCGAAGTCTGCGAACGTATTGTAGTGCTCAACAAAGGGGAGCTGGTCAAAGACATCCAAACCTCCACGGAGACCTTAAAAGAGCTGGAAGCGTTTTTTGGGGGGTGATTATGGGAATCACAATCAAGAAATGACAAGAAAATTAAAACGATATGCCCTATGCATCTCATAGGGCATATCGCTTATTACTCCTAACATAGTAATGCTTTGGTAGATGTAGCTTACCCCTGTGGGCTTGGGGTATAGAAAAACTCTTCCTTTACAATTTTACCATCGGCAACCTCATACAAACAGATTTCCTCCATACTTTGGCGGCCACCTTCTTTAAATGTGGCATCCATTTTCATGCGGCAAGAGAAGAAGTTTTCGGCCACAATGGGGTCAGAAACTTCGTTGCCATGGAATTCCTCGACCATATTGTCAAAAAATTCCGCTTTTTGAATTACGGCCTTAAGCCCCTCAACTTTTTCCATTGGAGCACCCTTGGGTTCAATGCTTACAATGTTTTCACCATAAAGTTCGCTCATGGCATTTTCAAATTGTCCTTTTCTGCAATACCCGACTAATTTGTCGGCGATTTCCTGTGTTGTCATTCGTGTTGTTTTAAATGCTAAAACTAGGTTTAGCATGGATTGATAAATAAATTTAGTACTGTTTTTCTAAAATAATACTATTTTGACAGCTTTGAACCTTTTAAAAAATCATTGGAGCACTAAGCAGATATAAAACGTGCGTCACATTATTTACATTTTATCGATAACCCCTATACTAAATGGGGCTTTTTTGTGTTATGCATAGGTAGGAAAGAGATATACTTTGAAACTTCATTACAAACTTTTACTATCGGGAGTAGTAGGAATCTTGCTTTTTAATGCCTGTTCGGTAAAAAAAGACAAGTTTATCAATCGCAATTGGCATGCCCTAAACACCAAGTACAATACCTTGTACAATGGGAATTTGGCATTTGAGGCCGGTCGTGAAGAACTTCGAAATTCCTATACCGATGATTTCTGGGAAATTTTGCCCGTGGAACGTTTGGCAGTGACCGATGAGATAAAACTGGATTCTGAGGACAACAACCCCAATTTTATCATAGCAGAGGAAAAAGCTACCAAAGCCATACAAAAGCACAGTATGGAAATCAAGGACGAGGAGCGGAATCCGCAAACGGATGAAGCCTTTTTGTTATTGGGTAAGGCCCGGTATTTTGACCAGCGTTATATTCCCGCCCTGGAATCCTTCAACTACATCTTAAAAAAGTATACGGAAAGCAATAAGCTTAACCAAGCTACCATCTGGAGGGAAAAGACGAACATGCGTTTAGATAATCCGGAACTGGCCATAAAAAACTTAAAAAGGCTATTTAAGTATGAAGATTTAAAAGCTCAGGAGTATGCAGACGCCAACGCGGTGCTGGCGCAATCCTATTTAAACTTAAAAGCCCCGGATACGGCGATCCAAAAATTAAAAATTGCCCAAAGCTATACCAAAAAGAACGAGGAGCGTGGCAGGTACCTTTTCATTATCGGCCAGTTGTACAACCAATTGGGCTTTAAAGATAGTGCCAACTATGCTTTTGATAAGGTGATAGCGCTCAACAGAAAATCGCCAAGGGTATACATGATCAATGCGCATTTAAAGAAAATCCAAAATATTGAGATTACGGATGCCAATTATGACGAACTGTTGGAATATTTAACAGATTTGGAGGAAAATAGGGAAAACCGCCCTTTTTTAGATAAAATCTATCGCCAAGTGGCCACATTTCATTTAGACACCGGGTCGGACAGCCTAGCGCTTGCCTACTTTAACAAATCGCTTAGGGCCACCCAGAACGATAGAAAGCTCAACGCCAGGAACTATGAGAATTTGGCCACCTATAATTTTGATCAGAACCAATATAAAACCGCTGGTGCCTACTACGACAGTGTTTTGACCAATCTTACGGAGAACACCAGAAAACATAGGGCCATAAAAAAGAAGTTCGATAATCTGGAAGATGTGATCAAGTATGAAGATATCGTACAATATGCGGATAGTGTCATTACCCTGTATGAACTTCCGGAAACAGAACGTGTGACGTTTTTTGAGGAATACATTGCAGAATTACAGCGTAAAGCCGCAGAAGATGAAGCTGAAAAAGAGCGTAAGGCAAGTGCCGGTTTTGCCGCCTTTGGGGAATCCAAGGGCGGTAAAGAGAACCAAGGAAAGTTCTATTTCTATAATATTACGAGCCTTGGCTACGGAAAAACCAGTTTTAAGACCCAGTGGGGCGATCGTGGGCTGGAAGATGATTGGCGTTGGAGCAATAAGAACAAGCTGCAACTTTCTGAAGCTACCGGTGAGGTCGTAGCAGAAGATGGCACGTTGGAAGAACAAACTTTGGAAGAAGAAAAATACTCGGTGGATTTTTATTTGGCACAAATACCTACAGATGGTGCTGTAATCGATAGCCTAAGTGATGGACGTAATTTTGCCAACTACCAGTTAGGCCTCATTTATAAGGAAAAGTTTAAGGAGAACCTTTTAGCGGCCGGTAAATTGGAAAACGTATTGGCTTCGGAACCGGAAGAGCGTTTGGTGCTCCCTTCCAAGTACAATTTGTATAAAATTTATGAAGAAGTAGGGAGTCCTTTGGCCTTGGATATGAAACAGAACATCATCAACCACCACCCGGATACCCGCTATGCGGAGATATTACTTAATCCGCAAGCCGTATTGTCAGAAAATGCGGAAAGTCCTGATGTAAAGTATACGGAACTCTTTCAAAAATTGGAAGCGCAAAACTATTTAGAGGTCATTGCGCTATCGCAGGAATACATCGATAGGTTTACCGGTGACCCTATTGTGCCCAAGTTTGAGCTTTTAAAAGCGAACGCCATTGGCAGGTTACAAGGTTTTGAAGCCTTCAGGGAAGCCTTGAATTATGTGGCACTCACTTACCCCAATAATCCAGAAGGTAAAAAGGCCGAAAAGATAGTCGCCGAGCAACTGCCCAAACTTGCTGATAAGACTTTCTCACCGGAAACGGATGCTGAGGGAACCGGGAATTGGAAGGTGGTTTTTGAGTTTAAAGTGGCCAATAACGATAAGGCGTTAAAACTTATGGAACGTTTGCAAGAAGTGGTGGACGACCTAAGGTATAAGAACAAACTTTCCAAAGACGTTTACAATTTGGAGGAGCAGTTTGTAGTGGTCCATGGCTTTAAATCCCAAGAATTTGCGTTGGGCTTTGCAGAACTCATAAAAAACAACAGGGACTACCGTATTAAGGATGAGAATTTTGTAATTTTATCTTCCAACTATAAAATCATACTCGTACATAAGAACTTAGCAGAATATAAATCACAAATTTTAACCCCAAAACCGTGAGCAAAATGTTTTCAGACAAGCAGAAACCTATGGAGAGCTTTGGCGGACAGCCAAACAGAATTGAAAAAAACACTGTGATCAAAGGTGATATCACCTCGCAAGCAGATTTTAGAATTGATGGAAAACTGGAAGGTAACGTAAAGACCTCCGGTAAAGTGGTGATAGGCAAGGATGGCCTTATCAAAGGAAAAGTGGAATGTGTAAATGCGGATATCGAAGGCAACTTTAATGGAGAGCTGTACGTATCAGAATTGTTGGCACTTAAAAGCTCCGCTAAAATAGAGGGTACGGTAAACGTTTCCAAGCTTGCCGTAGAACCTGGTGCTACCTTTAACGCTTCTTGTAAGATGGGTAAAGGACTGGCGCCTAACGCAAATGGGGCCTCCCACAAACTACAGTCCAATAAAATAAATGAACCGGCAAAAGTCTCCTAAGAAAAATAAGAGCTTAAAAAATGCAGCTATGCTATCTGGCATCGCTTTTGAGATGGGTGCCATTATCTATCTTTCCGTAAAGGGAGGGAACTGGCTGGACGAACATTACGCTACGGAAAAAAGAATTTTCACTGTAATTGCCACTTTATTAGGAGTGGCAATTTCTATTTGGGTAGTTTTGCGGCAATTAAAGCGAATTGAATACTAAACAATCCGTACAATGCCCCTAAAATTTGCCACAACCCTTTTTTTGCTTCTTAGCACCGTATTTACTATCCATTTAGGGATACTGTATTTTTTGGAACTTCCATTTTTTGAAAATCAAATAGTATTGGCTTACGCCATTAATCTTATTCTTGCCGCAATCATTTTTTTAGTGCTACACCAGTATCGGGTTAAATTTCAAAACACCTTAGGTTTTCTTTTTATGGGAGGTAGTTTTTTAAAATTTATAGTTTTCTTTTTAGTGTTTTATCCTGCTTACAAAGAAGATGGAAAAATACAAGGTGTAGAGTTTGCTGCATTTTTTATTCCTTATCTCGTTGCCTTAATTTTTGAGACGGTACAAGCCTCAAAAATGTTGAATGGTCTTCAAAACCCAAAAGATTAAAATAAGACCTTAAAACCCTTAAAAATAAACCAACAAAGCTTTTTTCTTTTTAAAGTAAAGACGTACATTTGCACCGATTTTGAACGACCCTTAGTTTAAGCGAAATGCGAAAAACATTTTTGAAGAATTTTCTTCTTATTGCCGTACTTGTTTTAGGTCAATTTTCCTTTGCCATTGAAAAGGATGAAAAGCATGAGGACGAAGCTCATGGAAAAGATCTAAAAACAGAAATCAAGGAATACATACAGCATCACTTACAGGATTCCCATGATTTTTCTTTGTTTTCTTATACCGAAGAGGATGGAGAACATAAATATGTGGGTTTTCCATTGCCTATTATGATTTGGGATGATGGCTTAAAGGTATTTTCCTCCTCTAAATTCCACCATGGGGAAACCTTGGCGCAAATAGACGGTAATCATTATAAATTGCATCATAGCAAGATATATAAAACCGATGCTGAAGGTACTATCAACTATGATGAAGAACATCACCCTACGAACAAAAAGGTATTGGATTTTTCCATTACCAAGAATGTCGTGATGATAATCATTACGGGACTTTTAATGTTGTGGCTTTTTACGAGTTTGGCAAGGTCATATGCCAAGAACGGTGGCATACCTACGGGTGTTGGCCGTTTCTTTGAGCCTATAATTTTGTACGTGCGTGATGATATTGCGCGACCAAACATTGGGGAGAAAAGATACAAGAAATACATGCCATTTTTATTGTCTGTTTTCTTCTTTATTTGGTTCCTTAATATTTTTGGCTTAACACCACTTGGGGTAAATGTTACTGGTAATATTGCGATTACTGTTTCCCTAGCCATAATGACATTTTTGATTACCAACTTAACAGGAACCAAGGACTATTGGAAACACCAGTTTGATCCATTGGGTGATTCTTTGCCTTGGTACGGCAAAATATTGTTGTACATCATTTTGG
The DNA here is from genome assembly GCA_937959125.1 of uncultured Croceitalea sp. Taxonomy (GTDB): domain Bacteria; phylum Bacteroidota; class Bacteroidia; order Flavobacteriales; family Flavobacteriaceae; genus Croceitalea. The sequence continues at coordinate 4,465 of CALGQU010000225.1, read as the reverse complement.
TTCCCATAGAATTGTTGGGACTGATCATCAAGCCTTTTTCGTTATTGATTCGTTTGTATGCTAACATGCAGGCAGGACATATCGTTTTAATGAGTTTAATAGGGTTGATGTTCATATTCAAGAGTTGGATTGGTAGTCCTTTATCCTTTGGATTGGCATTTGCCATCTCTTTGATAGAAGTGCTGGTTGCTTTGTTACAGGCGTACATCTTTACTATGTTGAGCGCCCTTTATTTTGGTTTTGCTTCGGAGGAACACGAGCATGACCATGAACATGAAGCGGAGGTCGCACATTAATTAATGACAGTTCCTGCTGTCACCTTGAGCGAAGTCGAAGGGAAGCAGGAATCTTAAAAAATTGAATTTTTAATTTTTAAACTAGATAGATATGGAAATTCCAGTAATGGTAGGTGCAGGTTTAGTAGTTATTGGTGTAGGTATGGGTATTGGTAGAATCGGTGGTTCTGCTATGGAAGCCATCGCACGTCAGCCTGAAGCTTACGGAAAGATTCAAACAGCGATGTTGATTGCAGCGGCGTTGATTGAGGGAATTGGTTTTGCGGCATTGTTTGCGGTATAATCGAAACATCTAAAGCAAACGGCTGCAACGGTTGGTTGCAGCCCTTGCTTTGTTTAAAAATTACAATCATATAAATTAAAGACACATGGGAAAGTTATTGGAAGAATTTTCGTTAGGGCTCTTTTTTTGGCAAACACTGCTTTTTAGCTTATTGTTATTCTTGTTGTGGAGATTTGCTTGGAAACCTATTCTTAAAGCGGTAAGCGATAGGGAGGATGGTATCAAGGATGCCTTGGCTGCTGCTGAAGACGCTAAGAAAGAAATGCAGAATGTAACCGCCGATAGTGAAAAACTGCTTAAGGAAGCTAGGGCAGAAAGGGAAGCTATGCTGAAAGAGGCACGCGAAATCAAGGAAAAGATGGTTTCCGATGCTCAAGAACAAGCCAAAGCAGAAGGCGATAAGATGATCAAGCAAGCCCAAGCGGCCATAGAAAGTGAAAAGAAAGCGGCCGTTGCGGATATCAAAGCGCAAGTAGCTAATCTATCCGTGGATATTGCAGAAAAAGTAATTAAAGAAGAATTGTCCGATAAAAAGAAGCAACTGAAATTGGTTGACGATATGTTGGGCGATATTAAATTAAACTAACCCATGAACGAAAGTAGGGCAGCCATACGATACGCAAAGGCTACGTTGGACTTCGCTGTAGAAAAAAAAGCGGCGGACAAGGTAGAGCAAGATATGCGCCAGATTGCTTCGGTAATTTTGGAAAACGAAGAACTTAGAGGTGTTTTGGCCAGTCCTGTGGTTAAAAGCACTATTAAAAAGGAAGCGTTAGGCCAAATTTTTAAGGGCAGCAACGCCATTACCCTTGGGTTGATCAATACCTTAACAGATAATAAGCGTATTGAATTATTACAAGAAGTCGCATATAAGTACATCATACAATACGAGAAGATGAAAGGCGAAGATGTTGCCTATGTAACGTCTGCAGTGCCGTTAACGGCAGCTTTGGAAAAGAAAATATTGGATCAGGTCACCCAATTGACCGGAAATAAGGTAAGCTTGGAAAACAAGGTGGACGAGAGTCTTATCGGTGGTTTTGTGTTACGCGTAGGGGATTTGCAATACGATGCCAGTGTAGCCAACAAACTGAGCAATTTAAAAAGAGAATTTACAAATAGTCTATAATAAATAAGAAGGCAGCCCTAGGCGGCTAACGTCTAATGTCTTATATCTAACGTCTTATAAAATGGCAGGAGTAAAAGCAGCTGAGGTTTCAGCAATATTAAAACAACAATTATCAGGTTTTGAAGCAACCGCTTCTTTAGATGAGGTAGGTACCGTACTTCAAGTAGGTGATGGTATTGCCCGTGTGTATGGTTTGGCCAACGCGCAATACGGGGAATTGGTAGAGTTTGATGGTGGTATAGAAGGTATCGTACTGAACTTGGAAGAAGATAATGTTGGTGTGGTATTATTAGGTCCATCACGGGAAATTGCAGAAGGGGATACCGTAAAACGTACACAACGTATTGCTTCTATCAATGTTGGGGAAGGAATAGTTGGGCGTGTGGTGAACACCTTAGGAGCACCTATTGATGGTAAAGGCCCTATTGCTGGGGAAACTTTTGAAATGCCATTGGAACGTAAGGCACCTGGTGTTATTTATAGGCAACCGGTAAATGAACCGTTACAGACAGGGATTAAAGCTATCGATGCTATGATTCCGGTAGGTAGGGGACAACGGGAATTGGTAATTGGTGACCGTCAAACGGGTAAGACTACCGTTTGTATTGATACCATTCTGAACCAAAAAGAGTTTTACGATGCTGGTGAGCCGGTATACTGTATCTATGTTGCCATTGGGCAAAAGGCATCCACTGTTGCTGCCATTGCAAAGACGTTAGAAGATAAAGGCGCATTGGCCTACACAACTATTGTTGCCGCAAATGCATCCGATCCTGCGCCAATGCAGGTATATGCTCCTTTTGCAGGTGCTGCAGTGGGAGAATACTTTAGGGATACAGGTCGCCCAGCTTTGATTATCTATGATGATCTATCAAAACAAGCGGTTGCTTACCGTGAAGTATCTTTATTATTAAGAAGACCGCCGGGACGTGAGGCATATCCAGGTGACGTTTTCTACTTGCACTCCAGATTATTGGAGCGTGCTGCTAAGGTGATTGCCGATGATGGTATTGCAAAGGACATGAACGATCTACCGGATTCATTGAAACCAATCGTAAAAGGGGGTGGTTCGTTAACGGCATTGCCCATTATTGAAACACAAGCAGGAGACGTATCGGCATATATACCAACCAACGTAATCTCCATTACGGATGGTCAGATTTTCTTAGAGCAAGATTTGTTCAACCAAGGGGTACGACCAGCGATTAACGTGGGGATCTCCGTATCCCGTGTTGGGGGATCGGCACAGATAAAATCCATGAAGAAAGTAGCGGGTACCTTAAAATTGGATCAAGCCCAGTTCCGTGAACTGGAAGCTTTTGCCAAGTTTGGTTCCGATTTGGATGCCGCAACCTTGAACGTTATTGAAAAAGGGCGTCGTAATGTGGAAATCCTAAAACAAGCACAGAACGATCCCTTTACCGTAGAGGATCAGGTAGCCATTATCTTTGCAGGTTCTAAAAACTTGCTTCGCGATGTTCCGGTTGATAAGGTAAAAGAGTTTGAACGTGATTTTATAGAGTTCCTAAACGCCAAGCATAGGGGCATTTTGGATACTTTAAAGGCTGGAAAATTAACAGACGAGGTTACGGATACCTTAACAGCGGTTTGTAAAGATCTTTCCGGGAAGTATGTTGGTTAATTCCTAATTCAAAATTCTTCATTCATAATTAGAAGAAATGGCAAACTTAAAAGAAATACGAAATAGGATAGCGTCGGTTTCGTCGACCATGCAGATTACGAGTGCCATGAAAATGGTATCGGCTGCCAAGTTGAAGAAAGCTCAAGATGCCATTACCGCCATGCGCCCCTATTCTGATAAGCTTACGGAGCTTTTACAGAGCTTAAGTGCAAGTTTGGATGGTGATGCAGGAAGCAAATTTGCCGATAACAGGCCGGTGAACAAGGTGCTGGTTGTGGCCATTACCTCCAACAGGGGATTGTGTGGGGCTTTTAACACCAATATCCTAAAACAGTGTTCCACTTTGTTAGAAAGCTACGAAGGAAAACAAGTAGATTTCGTTGCCATTGGTAAAAAAGCAGCCGATAGTCTTTCCAAGCAAAATACGGTTTTGACCAATCATAGTGGTGTATATGATAATTTGAATTTTGAGAACGTGGCGGAGATAGCAGAAGGCTTAATGGCACGTTTTACGGAAGGGGAGTATGACAAAATAGAATTGGTTTACAATAAGTTCAAGAATGCCGCAACCCAAATTGTGATGACGGAGCAGTTCTTGCCTATTGTTCCTATGGAAGGCGACACTTCGGGAGCTTCGGATTATATTTTTGAACCCTCAAAACCAGAGATTGTAGCCCAGTTGATTCCAAAATCCTTAAAGACACAATTGTTTAAGGCCATACGGGATTCTTTTGCCAGTGAGCACGGAGCGCGTATGACGGCCATGCATAAAGCAACGGATAACGCCACGGAACTTCGGGATCAATTAAAGTTGACCTACAACAAAGCAAGACAGGCCGCTATTACCAACGAAATCTTGGAAATTGTTGGGGGTGCTGAAGCGCTGAACAATTAGGCGTAGCGATAGCGAAGCCAAATTCCTTCTGAGCAGTACGCTGAACAATTAGGCGTAGCGATAGCGAAGCCAAATTCCTTCTAGAGCGGTGCGCTGAACAATTAGGCGTAGCGATAGCGAAGCCAAATTCCTTCTGAGCAGTACGCTGAACAATTAGGCGTAGCGATAGCGAAGCCAAATTCCTTCTAGAGCAGTACGCTGAACAATTAGGCGTAGCGAT
>CALGQU010000224.1 GCA_937959125.1 uncultured Croceitalea sp. | reverse complement strand
TATAACATGTACTCCTAGGGATTCTAAGCGGTTTTGTCGCTTTTTGTCTTTTTCCTGTTGCCCTTCTTTAAAATGAACAGATCCGTCAACTTCTATGGCAAGCTGTACATCTTTACAATAGAAGTCTACGATATATTTATCTATGGGGACTTGCCTGCTAAAGCGTACACCAAGCTGTTTGCCTTTCAATTCTCTCCACAGGGCTATTTCACCTAGGGTCATAGTGTTCCTCAACTTTTTGGCAAGTGCAACCAGTTTTGGGTTATATGGTATTATCTTTCTCATAATCGGACCCACCCCTCGGTCCCCTCCAAGGAGGGGAAGTTCTTAGCAAGTAGTTTTTGTCGAACTTTTCTAAAGAATTTGATCATTGATCCAGTCTTTCAGGAATACTTTCATCTGTGGTTACCTTCCAAAGTTCGTCCTCATAAATGGAGGTGTAGATGACCTCTATGGTAAAAGGGTCATCATCTTCGTCAGTAATGCCCAGATATGCAAATAGGCTATCCACTTTGGTTACTGGAACGTGGTAGGTAAATATGGCCCGTTCCTCATTTGGGGCCAAGGTTGTTCCACGCCCAAAAAAGGCATGTTGTTTTAGAAAACCATACTCCAATGTTTTAGGAAGGTTTTCTTCTAAAAAGGATTCCACGCCTACCTCATGGTGGGTATTCCCGTACACAAAATAGATGGAATCGATAATGGCGGGTCCCAAGCCCTTGTTTTCCAAAACTTCCTGTAAAACCATAATGGAATCGTTACCGCTTTGGTTGAGCGTAAAATCCAATCTGGGTTTAACGGATAGTTTGCTTTGTACCCGCATAATATCTGTCTGATAGATAAAGATGACCAAAGTAAGGATGCTGATGAGCATTGCGGAGACCCCTAAAATTCGGTCTGTGTTGAATTTCTTTTTTCCCATATCAATTCTTTAAAACGGATTTTGGCATATGCATGGTGACCAACATATTGGGCAGGTCCACTACTTCGGCAATTTTAAGATTTCCTGCCAAGGAACATAGGGCATAGGCCTCTTCTGCCGTTAACCCTTGGGTTTCTTGTAAGTGGTTTACCATATAAAGGGTTGCCTTTTTTGCGGCCTCGTCAATTGTTGGTGCAAACCCCGTAGTGGCGTAATAGGATTTGGTTTCATACTGTGGCTCGGAGAGCTGTTTGTCTTTTAAAAGTTCTATTTGGTAAACAATACGTAGTGGACACTCTATGGCCGTACCACATACCTCTCCCAAACCCTGTACGGCATGGCCATCCCCAATGGAAAACAACCCGCCTTCCACAAAAACAGGAAAGTAGAGGGTAGTGCCTTCGGTCATATGTGGATCGTCCATATTACCGCCATTTGCCCTTGGGGGAATGGTATTTAACAATGCCGTAGTATCCGGGGCTACGCCCATAACCCCGGGAAAAGGATTAAGTTGGAGTTCCATACCTTCTTTAAAGACGATCTTTTTTTTATCCTTCCCCAATTCATAAAGTTTTAGGTATTTGGCGTCTAAGGTATCGGCCAAAAAACCAAACCCAGGGAGGATGGCGTTCCAACCCCAATCGCCCAGCTCAATTTTGTGCAGGGTCACTTTTAGTACATCACCCGGTTGGGCATTGTTCACATATACTGGGCCAGTTAGTGGATGTATGGGCTCAAAATCCAAGGAGTCCAGCGCACCTAAAGTAGCGTTTAGGCTAAATTGCCCGTCGCTTGCCTCTTTGGTATAGGCTTCTATTACCGCCCCCGAAGCTACTTTTAGAACAGGTTTTATGGTACTGCTAAATTTGTTATGGGTTTGTTCAGCGGTTAAGGTATGCTGTATGCCTATGGACCTTGTCGCAAGGGGAAGATCATTTGTTTTTTCAGTATTGGGTTTTTGCGTGCAGCTTAGACTTAAGCAAAGCAGTCCTACACATAGAGAATGAATCTTGATTTTCATTTTTTAGTATGTTTGGTTGAATGCTTTTAAATTACAATTTTTTTGGCATTGGGTTAAACCGACTTGAATAATTCCTTTTTAGAGTACTATTTTCCTTCTCAACCAACTTTTTGCCAGAAAAACTTTCATTTCAAACTTTTTTTGCTGCCTAATTAAAATCTAAAAAATAAAGAAATGAAAAAGATTAGTATTATTATTTTATTGATTATGGGAAGCCTTTTTGCGGTGTCCTGTGATGGTGAAGACGGTATTGACGGTATTAACGGCGTTGATGGCGTTGACGGCGTTGATGGCGTTGACGGTGTCGATGGTATTGACGGTGTTGATGGTGCCGATGGTGTTGCTACAACCGGTGAGGCAAGAGTTTTCGAACTTGGTTTTGTGAGTGACGAAGCTATTTTTGGAACAGCTGCCTTTATTGAAAATCTGGACAATTCTGTCACGGTACGCTTAGCCGTTAACAATACTCCGGCAGGCGTTTCCAGCCCAGCGCATATTCATATGAATACAGCAGCGGAAGGCGGTCCCATTATCATAAGCCTATCCGATGTTGATGGTGATACGGGATACAGTCAGACAACTTTTAATACGTTGGATGATGGTACTCCGATTACGTACGATGAGATTTTAGAGATCAACGGTTACATCAATGTGCATGAAAGTGCGGAGAACCTAGCTACGTTATTGGCCCAAGGTGATGTTGGCCAGAACGCTTTGACGGGCAACCAAACAACTTACCGATTGAACACCGTGGACAACCCATCCATTTCGGGCACGGCCACTTTTGCAGAGCGTAACAACGGGAACACATTGGTGACCTTGGCCTTGGAGAACCCCATAGCCGGTTTGGTCAGTCCTTCCCACATCCATGCGAACACAGCTGCAGAAGGTGGTCCTATCGTAGTTTCCCTTACCAGTGTCGATGGTGACAATGGCATGAGCCGCACTTCTATAAGCACTTTGGATGATGGCACACCGATCAGCTACCAAGAGCTTTTGGATTTCAACGGTTATATTAACGTACACGAGAGTATTGATAACCTAGCTACGTTATTGGCCCAAGGAGATATTGGCCGCAATGCACAATAGTAGGTAGGTGTATCACATCAAACGTAAAAAATAAGCGAAGAAGACTTCTTGTAATAGCAACTTTGTTATTAAAAATAAGAGCATTTTTTAATTGTTTTGCTAGTTCTTTTATGTTGGTAGGAAAGTGGAATTTTCTTAATTGAATTTTCCACTTTTTTTATTTCAATTTTTTAAGAATTGGAAGTAGTGACCTTCTGCCCCCAAAACTTCCTGTAGGCATGCCATACTCTTTCTTTACATACCCTTGCCCATTTTCTTGGGTAATATTGGGTTTCTTTTTTATGGGATGTATTTTTCTAAATACAGCTCGAATAGCATGGAACATAGGAATCATAATAGGACGGACTTAATATATTAGGCATTGGATATAAAATGAGAACCGCTTTTACAAAAGCTATTGTTCATTGTATCCGACACACTGTAACCCCATGTGCTTTAAAAATAATATTGAATTCGATTTACGGTACCCGTCTAATTTTACGATTCCTTCAATTCAAAAAAAAATTCCCTTTTAAAGTGCTATTTTCCTTTTCAACCAACTTATTACCAAAAAAAGTTCCTCCTTAAACTTTCTTTGCGGCCTAATTAAAACCTAAAATTTAAAAACAATGAAAAAAATTAGTATTGTAATTTTATTAGTAATGGGAAGTCTTTTTACGGTTTCCTGTGATGGAGAAGATGGTATTGACGGCATTGATGGTATTAATGGAATCGATGGTGTTGATGGTGCTGATGGTGCTGACGGAGCAGATGGTGCCAACGGAGCAGATGGCGCTGATGGTGTAGACGGTATGGATGGTGATAGCGGTATACCGCCCCAACAAGAAGCACCTGTAGGCTTTGTAGACGATATATGGAACGGTTTTGAGCTTGAAGATAGACGCTCCAATACCGATCCCGGTGATATAGGTATAGGTACTGCATTATTGGTTAGGGATGAGAACAACCATTTTTTCTTTGAATTATCAAGTTTTGATACCGCAGACCCAGATGGTACGGAATATTATGTGTTCAATACCGTAGCCGGTGCATCTTTGGATACCCAGAACAATTTTGCAGAAGATGAACGACCAAGAATGGTAATGAATTTAGAAGGTACTGCACCCTTTACCATCACTAAAGGAACAGATAGGATATTTGTACCGTTGACAACCCCTCCGGGTCCCGCTGCTTCCGGTAGAATGTTCGATTGGATCGTAATTTACCCGGCAGGAACTACGGATTTTTCAGGTCCTGGTATTGTTGCGGATTTGGATGCTGCCAATGCACTTCCAAGAAGGCAGATTTGGAACAGGTTCCGTATTGAAGATAGAACCGCATTGGATTTAGATCCAAACTCCGCAACGGCCACTAACGGCTATGCCAGATTAATTACCAACGAGGATCAAGGGAGAACCCGTTTTTGGGTAAATCTTACCGATTTCCAAAATGTTGGTCAACCAATTGTAAGGGGTAACGGAGGCATTACTGCTACCAGTTTTGCTGTTTTCTTAACCGTTGCAGGAGCGAACTTACAAACCCAAGGTGGTTTTGATGTTTCTGAAAGGCCGGTGTTTATTGGAATCCTTGATGCCAACGGGGCACAGTACATTCCATTGTTGGAAGGCAACCCAGCAGATTTGGAAGCTGTTAACGGTAGGGGAATAAGCTTTAACCTAAACAATGGGGGTGTTACCTTAAACGAAGGAGGCTATATTGTACCGCAAACTGCTTCTGGTGGAAACAACAGATGGTATGATTGGGTTGTTTTAATGCCTATAGACGGTGCTGGTGTACGACCAATCTCATACCCTGGCTTTGCTGCAGATTTGGACCAAGCCAATGAGTTGTCCCAAAATCAAAGAACTAGGCCCAGACAATAAAATAGGTGTTCATCGTACAAATGGAACGACCCTTTTGATCTAGTAGTTGAAAGGAAAGTATTTGGTTTTATTGTTTGATGAAGAGCGGGAATCTATATTTAGGTTTCCGCTTTTCTATTTTAAGATAAGTAGGACAGCGCTAATTTTGAAGTTTAAGCTACCTTTAACCGTAACTAAAAGTAGCAAAAATGCGTAAGATCCTGATCGTGTTCCTTTGGCTTGCCGGCCAAACCGTGGGCCAGGCCCAAAAAACCAATTTTTCTTATTTGGATGTATTTAAAGTACAGCATGCCTCCGATCCCCAGATTTCGCCAGATGGCAATTGGGTGGTGTATCGTAAAATGGGTTTCGATATCATGAAGGATAGGGCAAAAGGCAATCTATGGATGCTCAAAACAGACGGTAGCCAACACCAAAAGCTTACTTCACGGGAAGTTAATGAAAGTGGCCCTAGGTGGTCGCCATCTGGAGATCGGATAGCTTTTAGCAGCAATACGGAAGAAGGTTCTGAAATCTTTATCTATTGGGTAAACACCGGAAAGGTGGCCAAACTATCACAATTACCGTACTCCCCAAGTTCCTTGGCCTGGTCACCAAATGGCGAGCAGTTGGCCTTTTCCATGAACGTTCAGAAAGCACCTCCCGTACTGGCCAAAATGCCAAAAAAACCCAAAGGGGCAACGTGGGCAGATGCTCCAAGAATTACCGATCGGGTCTATCATGAAGCAGATGGCCGAGGGTATATAAAACCCGGGTTTAACCATATTTTTGTTATCTCTGCGACTGGCGGATCTCCAAGGCAATTGACCTCTGGGAATTGGCACCATAGGGGAACCCTGTCTTGGTCCAAGGATGGGGAACGGATTTACTTTTCTGCAAACCGAATTCCGGATTGGGAATACCAATTTAGGAACAGTGAGGTTTATTCCGTTGAAGTGGGAAGTGGGGTAATCAATGTCCTTACGGATAGGAATGGACCAGATTATAACCCGCAGGTATCACCGGATGGTAAGTTCATTGCCTACTTGGGTTTTGAGGATAAAACTCAGGCCTATCAAGTTCGAAAAATACAGCTAATGAATGCCGATGGTAGCGGGAAAAGAACGATTTCCAACGCTTTGGACCGTAGTATTTCCAATATTTCTTGGGATGCCAAAAGTGGTGGACTCTACTTTAATTATGACGATAAAGGGAATGGTAAGATTGGGTACGTGCCGCTTTCGGGCAAGATCACCAAAATTGCCGATAATCGTGGTGGAACTACCCTTGGAAGGCCTTATGGAAGTGGAACCTATAGTGTGGCAAAAAATGGTACTATAGCCTATACCCATTCCCGTCCCAACTATCCTGCAGAGGTGGCTATCGTACGTCCAAAACAGAAAAATCCCATAATGATAACGGCACTCAATAAAAGTTTGCTGGATTATAAATCACTGGGCAAAGTAGACGAAGTATGGTATACCTCTTCTTTTGATGGTAGGAAAATCCAGGGTTGGGTGGTGTATCCCCCTAATTATGATGCTACTAAAAAATATCCTTTTATGGTGGAGAACCATGGTGGGCCCATTTTAAATTATGGCGACCGCTTTTCTATGGAAATGCAATTGTATGCTGCTGCCGGATACATTGTTTTTTATCCCAATGCACGGGGAAGTACCAGTTATGGAGAGGAATTTGGCAATCTTTTGTTCAATAATTATCCTGGCCAAGACTATGATGATACCATGGATGGTGTGGACCATTGTATTCAAATGGGAATCGCACATGAAGACCAATTGTTCGTAACCGGAGGAAGTGCCGGAGGTATTATGGCTGCGTGGATGATAGGTAAAAACAACCGTTTTGAGGCAGCCGTAGTAGCCAAACCGGTAATGAACTGGATCAGTAAAACTTTAGTAGCCGATAATTATTTTGGGTATGCAAATTCCAGATATCCAGGACAACCTTGGGAAAATTTTGAAGGGTATTGGAAATTTTCCCCGCTATCCCTCGTTGGTACTATAGAAACCCCAACGATGGTCATGGTAGGAATGAACGATTTAAGAACGCCACCCAGTGAGGCCAAACAATTGTACCATGCCTTAAAACTCCGGAAAAAAGAAACCGTTTTGGTGGAGATCCCCGGAGCCAGCCATGGTATTGCAAGTAAACCTAGCAATTTGATCACAAAAATTGCCCATACCATCGCTTGGTTCGATACGTACCGAACGGATAAGAAAAATGAAAAAGAATAAAGGACGAAACATTTTTTGGAATATCATCATCGTAGTTGCGGTGTTGTTCTGTATGGCAGCTTTTACGTTGCACTATAAAAATTGGACCAGTTTGGACAAGAATGTGTTCAGCGTATATTCCGGGTTGTATAGGCAAGAGGTATCCTTAACCCATTTGCAAAGCATGGAATGGGTAAAAAAGCTACCGCAAATGGAGCGCAAAAATGGGTTTTCTTGGTTGGCAAAAGAAAAAGGGGTGTTCAAAGATTCCATAACGGGAATTAAGGTCTACGTTTTTGTGGACGATTTAAAGCAGCAAAAGCTCCACCTTTCCTACAACGATTCCCTACAACTGTTTTTTAACATGGCCGATAGTCTGGAAACGCAAGGGTACTATGAGCAAATCACTATTAAAATGGATTCCCTTAAAAACATCCAAAATAACGATCCCTAACGTAACTTTGTAATAAAAACAAGCATATGGGTTATTTTAAGAAGCTGTCTTTGGCTTTTTTAATAGGATTTTTACCGTTTCTTGGGTTTTCACAATATAGTATTGAAGTGCAGGTACAAAAGGTACCCAGTTCCAATGGTACCATCAATATTGCGCTTTATAATACGGACCATAGTTTTTTAAATACGGATTCCGCATTTTACTCTATGACGGCCAGCGCAAAGGAAGGAACCACCACACTTTATCTAAAGGATATCCCAGAGGGCACATACGCTATTGCCCTATACCATGATGTTAATGCAAATAATGAGCTGGAGACCAACTGGTTGGGTATTCCTAAAGAGAAAGTCGCTTTTTCCAATTCCAAAATGAAGACCTTTGGTCCGCCTTCATTTAAGGATTGTGCTTTTAAAGTAAAACAAAATGTAGTAGTGCAAGCCACTTTTTGATGTTTTCCATATGTTGTTGAAACGTTAAAGTTCAGCGACTTAGGAAATAAGGGTTTGGTTTTTCCGTTAAGTATTGGAACACTTTTCAACCTAAATTGAAACCAAACTTTTATGAAAAGCTGTTTTTTATTCCTGTTTCTCCTCCTTAGTTTTTTTTCAAAAGCCCAAGACTCCGTAGATATCGATGGTAGGCTTCAACCTGTATTAAATCAATTTTTTGAGTATTGTGATGCTTATGGTATAGATTATAACGGGAAGTTGTTTCAGCTTAAAAACATAGACATTACCAATAGCCTTCCTTTGGAAGAAGGGAATACCGTAATGGGTATGGTTACCCGGGATGCCAATGGTGCTATTGAAAACATATTGATCAATTGGGTAGCTACGGTTGATCCTGAAATTTTAAAAGTGGTCGCCTTTCATGAATTTGCGCATCATTTTTTGGATTACAAGCATACCTGCCAAGACTGTGATGAGATCATGGCCGTTAATAATGCCAGTTACTTTAATGTGGCACGCGATTGGGAAAACCAAGTAAAGAGACTTTTTATTACTTCTCCGGTATACCGAAAGCAGAATCCCCAAGTATCTTATATGTCCTTGGGATCGTATTAAGATCTCATATAGGGAAAATCAAATACAAAAAAGACACCTATAAGGGTGCCTTTTTTATGGATGGTTAGATGATTTTTACTTTCTTAAGTACATATTGCCATTTACAGTATTGAGGGACAATTGGTTCTCATAATCCCTTACTTTGCTTTTTACCTTTTGCCCTACATTTTGGTCAGAGGAGATTAGGTCTAGTGCCCCATCTACATAGATATCACCATGAACGGTTTCTGCGGTAAAGCTGCTGTTGGAAACCTTTAGGTCTATTTCCCCATTGATGGTGGTGAGATCCAATTTTCCTGCGAAGTTCTTAATATCGATATTGCCGTTGATCAGGTCTGCGGTAAACTGCCCTTCAATGCTTTCCGCTTTCATATGGCCATTGATGCTGGAAACTTTGAATTGGGTATTTTTGGGTACATAAAGCACATAGCTCAAGCTGCAGAGTTCAGCGGAATTTATCCAATAACGGCCACGTTGATCGCCTTTCTTTTTGGCAAACTCATGGATAGCCTTAAAAACATCTTCTGCTTTTTCCTCAATGTAAATATCGTTTTTTGAAGCCTTAAAAGAAATATCGTATTTATCTAAAAACTGTTCTTCTTTAAGTTCTACCGTAGCTTTAAAGTAGACCGTATTTTTGTTCCAGGTCTTTACCTCGATTTCTTGCGCAAATTTGACATCCAGTTCAATAAACTGTCCGTTGTAGTCAAAGTTTTTCTCTATGGTTTTTTGGGCGCAAACGAGGAGGCTAAAAAACCCGATGAGAAGCGTGCTGATCGTTTTCATGATTGTTCGTTTTTTGATTGATTGTTATTTTTTTCTTAGGTAGATGGTGCCGTTGGTAGATTTTAGTTTGATGTTGACCCCACCGCCGTTAATGGCTCCCTTTACATTTTTATCGGACACTGATCTAAGACCATCCTTATCTGGCCGTTTTAGGTCAAAATTGGTATAGATTTCCCCGTTCCAAGAGGATAGTTCCAGGTTGGCTGGGGTTTTTGCAGGCATGGTGACATCAATCTCCCCATTGGTGGATCTAATGACAATTGGGGCATCTTGATTGATTTTCTCAAACTCCACCTGTATCCCGCGGTTTAAGGAATACGCGGTCACGGGCCCAGATACATTGCTCAGTGCTAGCCCTCCGTTTAAGTTGGCATTGGCTTCCACTTCTCCAGAAAAACCATCGATGGAGATGTCCCCGTTCCAAGAATTGGTTACCGAAACATTCTGGGTTTTAGGCAAGAAAATCTCCGCTTTTTCCGTACGTCTAAGGTTTTTGACCAATAGGGTATTGCCGTCCTCAACAACATAGAATCCAACGTCTGTATTGTCCGTGCCCCCGGCACCTACTAGTTTTAGACCATCTGCTTTGTAGGACCGGCCCTTTTTTAAGAAAACTTTGATGAGGAGTTCCTTTTTGTCATGGGTTTTTACGGTTATCCCAGATTTGGTTTCGATTTTGACCCATTCAATTCCATCTAATGATTTGGAATAGTCGGACTGCGCGTAAAGACCTAAACTTAAGATACAAGCTATTACAACTAAGGGTATTTTTCTCATGACTGTTCGTTTTTTGATATCGTAGATTTGTTTGACATCGGTTTTTAAATGATTTCTGATAATACGTTATTAATTTCCTCTTTTACAAAAGGTTGAGTGTCTTCTTGTTCCAATAATTTTTTCATGGGACCTACCGCTTTTTTCTCTTGAAGCTTAACCAAGTTCTGGATAATGGCAATTTGTACGCTAGGGTCTTTTTCCGTTCCCAAGGCCTCCACAAAAGCGGTTTTTACCAATGTTGAAGCGCTAAACTTGCTCAATGCGTCTACTGCGGTCAATCGAACATTGGTATTCTCATCGTGTAACATGCGATCGGCCAAAGCGGCTACCACGGCATCATCCGGGGATTTAAAGTCTTCTATATACGATACCGCTTGAATACGCTTACTAGCAGATTGGTTTTCCAATAAAGACATCATGGTCGTTTTCTTTAATTGTAAACGTTCCTGCTCTACTTGGGCCAATTGCGTTTGGGTTTCCTGTGATTTAAAATACCCCCCTGCGGTAAAGGCCGTAACGAGTAAAGCAATACTTGCCGCAATCTTAAGTAGCCCATTGCCCCAATAGTTTTTTGGGATTGCTCTCTTATTTAGGGAAACTACTTTTACAGTATTCTGTTTTTCCTCTTCTAAAAGCTGTAAGAAGTTTTTTTCCAAAGCATCGGAAGGGGTTTTCAAAGGTTCCTCTTTGAATGCATTAAAAAGCTTTTGGTAGTCCACAACGTCTTGTTCACAGGCTTTACATTGGGATATATGCTGTGCTACTTTGGTGTGTTCTTCTTTGGTAAGGGTTCCTTCCAGATACTCCGATATGGAATCCACAATATGTGTCGTCTTCATAGCCTATTCGTTTTCTAAATAAATGGTCTTTAATTTCTGTAGTGCCCGGCTTACCTTGGTCTTCAATGCTCCAGGTGTACTATCCATGATTTCCGCCATTTCATCATATTTTATTCCATTAAACTTGTTCATTACCAATACCGCCCTATCAGAGGTATCCAATTGGTTCAAGGCATGCTGCAACTGCGTCTTTTCTTCATGATCTTTATTGACATTTGCCGTTAAATGGTGTTCCACCTTTTCCAATCCGTCGCTTACCTCCTTGTTTCTTCTGTAATACGTATTCAAACTATTACGGGCAATGGTAAAAATCCACGATACAAAATTTCCATTTTTATACGATGAGCGGTATTTCATCACCTTATAAAAAACATCCTGGGTCAAATCTTCACTCAACATTTTATCCCCACAGGTCTTAAGGAGAAAATTATAGATGTGGAGGTGGTGTCTTTCAAAGAGTACTTTTAGCTCATCTAAATTCCCTTTGGCCACTTCTGCCATAATTTGTTCATCAGGTATTGGATTCAAACCGGATCGTTTTTGTTGTCAGTTACCTTATATAGTCAGAAAAATACAAAAGGTTACATAGGGAAATAAAAAATTTATTGGGACGATCAAAAGGATGCAATATGCTGAGGCTCGTCCACGGTAATTTAGGAAAAGAAAAACAAAGGAATTGACGGGCTACAACTACGCGCAGCCGCAGCCATCGTTCCCACAGGATTTAGTGGCTTTCTTTGATGTGGAAAAGAGGGATTTGGGTAAAAGATACTTTTTGGCCAGATAACCAACGGCGATAAGTAAAATGGAAAATGCCAGAATCTCTTGTATCATTAACTTAGGGTTTGATAAGCTACCAAAGCAACAAGGTACGCAAAAACACTCATAAAAACGAGTTGGAGCATGGGCCATTTCCAACTGTTGGTCTCACGCTTTACAATGGCCAAGGTACTCATACATTGCATGGCAAAGGCATAAAAAAGCATTAGTGACACCCCCGATGCCAGATTGAACAAAGGTTTTTTACCGGTTTCGTCCAATTCCGCCGCCATGCGGTTTTTAATGGTCTCTTCCTCATCGTTACCCACACTATAAATAGTGGCCAGGGTCCCTACAAAAACCTCGCGGGCCGCAAATGAGGTCAATACCGCAATGCCTATTTTCCAATCATAACCCAATGGTTTTACTATGGGTTCTATGGCCTTCCCGGCGTATCCTATAAAAGAATGTTCCAATTTATAACTGGCGATTTCTTGCGCCCTGGCACGTTCTTTTAATATCTTGCCCATCTTATGTAATGAGTCTTGGGCCGCACTTGGCGGTAATGTATTTTCAGTATTCTTTAAGGAAACCCTATTGGAAGTGGCATACAGTTTTAGATTGTTCTCTATGTAATTTTGGCTATAGGCATTTAAACCATTTTCTTGGATTCTGGTATTGACGATCTCCTCCGCATTTTTAAAATTGTCCGAAATCCCATAAGACCCCAAAAACCATAGGATGATGGAAATGGCCAAAATAATTTTACCGGCGCCAAACACAAAACTTTTGGTCTTCTCTACTACGGTATATAATACATTTTTGAATAACGGAAGGCGATAGGTAGGCATTTCTACCATAAAAAAGGAGCGACTGCGTATTTTTAATATGCGGTTGAGCAGGGTGGCGGAGCCAATGGCCATGGCAAAACCTAAAATATAGAGGAGCATCAATGTTAAAGCCTGATAACTTAACCCGGCAAATTTCCCTTTGGGAATGACTAAGGAAATAAGGATGAGGTATACGGGCAAACGCGCAGAACAGGTGGTAAAGGGCACCACTAAAATGGTAATCAACCGTTCCTTCCAATTCTCAATGGTTCGCGTGGCCATGACGGCAGGTATAGCACATGCGGTCCCAGAAATCAAAGGAACCACGCTTTTGCCACTAAGTCCAAACGGGCGCATGAGTTTGTCCATTAAAAAGACCACACGGCTCATATAACCGGATTCCTCCAAAAGGGCGATAAATAAAAAGAGAAAAGCGATTTGCGGTATAAAAATGACAATACCACCAATACCCGCTAGAATACCTTCTGCCAATAAATCGGTAAAAACACCGGGAGGTAAGGTGGTTTTTATCCATTCTGCCACAGTTGAAAATTGGGCGTCAATAAAATCGGAAGGGTAGGTGCTCCATTCAAATATGGCTTGAAAAATGGTAAGCAGGATAAGAAAAAAGATGATATACCCAAATAGTTTATGGGTCAATATTTTGTCCAAAGTGGCCCGTAATCCCTTTGCGGATTGAAAATCCACCGCATAGGCTTCTTTTAAGATGCCGTTGATAAATTGGTAACGGAGTATGGTTTCCTTATGCTGTAGTTTTTTAAGTTCTTGGTTGGATTTAGTAGCGAAGGACGTTGCATCTTGAATACGCTGCTTCTCTATGGGCATAAAATTGACATCTTGGGTAATGACCAACCACAGCTTGTAGAGATCCTCATTGGGGAATGCCTTTTTTAAATTGCCAAAATAGTCGGGTGCAATGGTTGCAGTATCCAAGTTGGGCTTGGCGGAAAGGGATTTGAAATCCGCAATAAGTTCTTTGATGCGTTCAATCCCTTGGTTCTTGCGGGTGCTGACCAACGCAATTTTAGTGTCCAGTTTTTCCTCTAGCATTGGCACATTCAAAGTGATGCCTTTTCGGGACATTCTATCTGCCATATTAATGACCAGTAGCGTGGGTATCCTAAGATCTTTTATTTGGGTAAAAAGGAGCAGGTTTCGCTTTAGGTTCTCCACATCACTGACCACAACGGCAACGTCTGGATAGTCCTTATCGTTCTTATTGAGCAGTAGTTCCACCACAACGCTCTCATCCAAAGAAGTGGTATTTAGGCTATAGGTGCCGGGCAAATCCAGAATATGGGCCTTAACACCCCGTGGCAACTTGCATATCCCTTCTTTTTTTTCAACGGTAATTCCCGGGTAATTCCCCACTTTTTGTTTTAGTCCCGTTAATTGGTTAAAGACGGAGGTTTTTCCCGTATTGGGATTTCCTATAAGGGCAACATTGATATTCTTGCTCATAGGTTCTGGGAATCTTCGATAATGGAAATTAAAATCTGTTTTGCCATATGGCGTCTAATGGCGATGTGGGAGCCGTTCACATTAATGTAGATAGGATCTTTTAATGGGGCTACCTGTACCAATTCTACGGTATTTCCCGGCAGACAACCCAATTCCAACAGCTTTATGGGAATAGGATCCCCTTCAAATTCTTTAATGACCCCTTTTTGACCGGGTTTCAACTCCGCAATACTCGCCAAAAACCTTTATTTAGATTGATTTTAATTAAGAGCAAATGTAAATTAAAAAAATGGAACACCTACTTATGGCGTGTTATAAGTCGCTTTTAATACGGCGAGGTCTTCCATAAGCTTCACGATTTCCTTCTCCTTGGTGCCGTCATAAAAACCCCGAATGCGTTTTTCCTTGTCCACCAAAATAAAATTTTCGGTATGGATCATATCATAAGGTCCCCCATCGCCATCGGTTTTCACCGCCAAATAGGATTTTCTGGCCAGCTCATAAATTTGTTTCTTATCGCCAGTGACCAAGTTCCATTTAGAATCTATCACACCCTTTTCCAAGGCATATTTTTTCAACTGCGGAACGGAATCTATCTGTGGGGTCACGGAATGTGAAAGTAGCAATACCTCACTATCATTTAGAATTTGTTCTTGTATGGCAGCCATATTTTTGGTCATAATGGGGCAAATGCTTGGGCAAGTGGTAAAGAAGAAATCAGCAATGTAAATTTTGTCTTTATAGTCCTTTTGGGATATGGGTTCCCCATTTTGGTTGGTCAATTCAAAATCTGCAATGGTGTGGTATTTTTTTACATCGATTAGGGTACTATCTACCAATGCCGGGTTGACCATGGAGGGTTGGTAGATTGGCAATCTTTTTTGTGGACTAAGGGCATCATACATCAAATAAATGATAATGGTAGACAATACGAGTAGTACTACACCCAAGAACCGAAATTGTTTTAAAAAATCCCGCATGATGCAAAGGTACGGCCCAGGCCTTGCTAGGTCAATATTTTAGCCGTTTTTACTGCTAAATGTTTCTTAAAAACGAAAACCTTGAAAAAGGCCGTTTTTATAAGCTGTTGTAAAAACCTACTTTTGTAAGCTTAGACGTAAAAAAAATACATGAACCCCATCGTTATACAAGTCATCCAGTTTTTTTTGAGCTTGTCCTTCTTAATTATTTTACATGAGTTAGGACATTTCATTCCCGCTAAACTATTCAAGACCCGGGTAGAGAAGTTTTATCTTTTTTTTGACATCAAATTTTCCTTGTTTAAAAAGAAAATCGGGGAAACCGTTTATGGTATTGGATGGTTGCCTTTGGGCGGTTACGTCAAGATTTCTGGGATGATCGATGAGAGCATGGATACGGAAGCCATGAAGGAAGAGCCAAAGCCGTGGGAGTTTCGCAGCAAACCGGCATGGCAGCGATTGATTATTATGTTGGGCGGGGTAACGGTCAATTTTGTGCTTGCCGTGATCATCTATATAGGAATGGCTTATAGCTATGGCGATCAATACGTTCCTATGGATAGCCTAAAGGACGGTGTTTGGGTGCTTGAAAAAAGGATTGGCGATAAGCTGGGTATCCAGACAGGGGATAAGATATTGGCGGTAGATGGCGAAAAAGTGGAGACTTTTGGGTCCGTGATGTTGGATTTGATCAATGGGTATTCCATGACCATTGAACGTGATGGGCAAGTTTTGGAAAAAGAAATGCCAGTAGATTTTATTGCTACACTTTTGGAAGATGAAGACCGTGCACGTTTTTTGTACCCTAGGGTCCCTTTTATTATTGGCAGTATTCCAGATGAATCCGCTAACAAGGATTCCGGTCTTAAGATAAAGGACAAAATTGTAAAGATTGGAGATGATGAGATAGCCTATTACGATGAGGCAAAGCCCTTGATCGCAAAGTATACCAATCAGCAAATTGGATTGGAAGTTATTGATGAAAGCGGTAAAGCTCGTGAGGTTATGGTGAAAGTATCCGATTCTGCCACAATTGGCGTGGTGGCGGGAATCCCCAATGAATGGTCGGACTTGGCCCAAATGGGGGTTTTGGAAACCAAGGCTACTACCTATTCTTTTGCGGAGTCCATACCGGCAGGAATCAATAAAGGGGTAGAGACCTTAGGGAATTACGTAAAACAATTGGGCAAAATATTTAACCCGTCTACAGGGGCCTATAAGGGCGTTGGGGGGTTTGCCGCTATTGGCAAACTGTTTCCGGACACTTGGAACTGGCCCGCCTTTTGGTCCACCACGGCTTTGATCTCCATTATTTTGGCCTTTATGAACATATTGCCCATTCCGGCCTTAGATGGTGGGCATGTGATGTTTTTGCTGTATGAAATGGTATCTGGGAGAAAACCTAGCGATAAGTTTTTGGAGTACGCGCAGATGGTCGGTTTCTTTTTATTGATAGCCTTGTTACTCTTTGCAAACGGCAATGATGTATACAAAGCGGTTTTCAAATAAAATTGATGGCTTTTTTCTTTGTACTCTTTTAAAGAAAAATTTATATTTGCAGCCGCTTTAAAACGCAAATAGCGTCTGAAAGCTATCTTGGGGTCAAACAAAGACTAAAAAATATTACATATTCCTCCTTACCTGCCTGCCGGCAGGCAGGGCTCAGAACTGAGCTTCTTCCTTGAACCGGCAACAAAGTATAGAGGTCTTAGGTCAAACAAAGACTAAAAAATAATACATATTCCTCCTTAGCTCAGTTGGTTAGAGCATCTGACTGTTAATCAGAGGGTCCTTGGTTCGAGCCCAAGAGGAGGAGCAGTTACAGCAAGG
>CALGQU010000223.1 GCA_937959125.1 uncultured Croceitalea sp. | reverse complement strand
ATTGGTTGAACGAACGTGAGAATCCCGAGGTCATCGCATATTTAGAAGCGGAAAATACGTTTTATAAAGAGAGTACACGACATACTGTGGGCTTTCAAGAAGATCTTTATACGGAAATGAAATCGCGTATCAAGGAAGATGATACTTCCGTGCCCTATAAAAAGAACGGCTATTATTATATTACCCGGTACGAGGTCGGCAAGGAATACCCTATTTATTCGCGCAAAAGAGATTCCTTGGAAAATGAAGAGGAAATCCTGTTCAATTGCAATGAACTGGCCAAAGGGTATGATTATTTTAATTTAAGGGGAATTGCTGTAAGTCCCAACAACGGTATTGCGGCTTTTGCGGTAGATACGGTATCTAGGAGGCAATACGATATTCAGTTTAAGGATTTGAATACTGGGAAACTCCATGCAGATAGAATAACGAATACCACAGGTAGTGCGGTTTGGGCGGCGGATAACAAAACGGTTTTTTACACTAAAAAAGACCCGGTCACCCTGCGTTCCGATAAGATTTACAAACACGTTCTTGGTACGGATACGGCTAGCGATGAATTGGTTTTTCATGAAAAGGACGATACCTACAACACTTTTGTATACAAAACAAAATCAAATAAGTACGTTGTTATTGGCTCGTCAAGTACATTAACATCAGAATACCAAATACTGCCTGCGGATCAACCAGAAGGAGAGTTTAGGATGTTTTCCGCTAGGACACAGGGCTTGGAATATTCCATCTCCCATTACAATGATAGTTTTTATATCTTGACCAATAAGGATGGGGCAACCAATTTTAAGTTGATGAAATCCGCCGAAGATAAGACCCGTCATGAACATTGGGTGGATTTCATTCCGCATCGGGAAAACGTACTTCTGGAAGATATTGAAATTTTTGAGGACTACTATGTGTTATCAGAACGGGAGAAGGGATTGAACAAACTTAAAATAGTGCGATGGGACAGTAAGGATGCGTATTACCTTCCTTTTGAGAGCGAGACCTATGTAGCCGGTCCGTTTGTAAACGTAGATTTTAAGACGGAAACCCTTCGCTATTTCTATAATGCAATGACATCCCCATACGCAATTATCGATTTTAATATGCGTACCCAAGAAAAGACGGTCTTAAAGGAACAGGAGGTCCTTGGGGGGGCATTTGACAGTGCCAACTACAAATCGGAACGCATATGGGCTACCGCCAGTGATGGCGCTGAGGTTCCTATTTCCCTGGTATATCATAAAGATACACCTTTGGACGGCTCCGCCCCCTTGTTGCAATATGCCTACGGTTCGTATGGTTCCACCGTGGACCCTTATTTTTCCACCGTGCGTCTGAGCCTGTTAGATCGCGGTTTTGTATACGCCATTGCCCATGTAAGGGGAGGGGAATATCTGGGAAGGCCGTGGTATGAAGATGGAAAATTGTTGACCAAAAAGAACACTTTTACGGATTTTATTGCAGTTTCCAAGCATTTGATTGCCAATAGGTATACGAGCGAGGCCCATTTGTATGCTATGGGGGGGTCTGCCGGGGGCTTGTTAATGGGGGCTATAGTGAATATGGCGCCGGGACTCTACCATGGTGTGGTTGCCCAAGTACCCTTTGTAGATGTGGTGACTACCATGTTGGACGATAGTATTCCGTTGACCACCGGGGAATATGACGAATGGGGAAACCCAAATGATAAGGTGTATTACGATTATATGAAAACCTATTCCCCTTACGATAACGTTAGCAAAATGGATTACCCAAACCTTCTGGTAACTACGGGACTCCATGATTCCCAAGTACAATATTGGGAACCGGCAAAATGGGTGGCCAAATTGAGGGAATACAAAACGGATACCAACCAACTGTTTTTGGACACCAATATGGATGCGGGCCATGGCGGGGCCTCCGGGAGGTTTGAGGCGCTTAAGGAGACAGCCAAGGAATACGCCTTTATCTTGGATTTGGAGGGCAAAGTACCATCAAATTAAAAAATAGTAGCTTTGCAATTGATTTTAACGGTTTTAGGACCGTCTAAATGACCCAACTGAACTATGAGTAACACAATAAAGGCCTATAACAACATACTGGAACTTGTTGGGAATACTCCACTTGTTAGACTAAACAGAATAACGGAATCCCTCTCTGGCAATTATTTTGCAAAAATGGAAGCTTTTAATCCTGGGCATTCCGCCAAGGATAGGATTGCGGTCCATATTATTGAACAGGCAGAACAAAAAGGCTTACTAAATTCCAATAGTACCATTATAGAAACTACGTCCGGTAATACCGGCTTTAGTTTGGCCATGGCCAGTATGGTCAAGGGGTACAAATGTATTTTGGCAGTGAGCTCCAAGTCATCACCGGACAAAATAGATATGTTGCGCTCCATGGGAGCCGAAGTCTATGTATGTCCGGCACATGTAAGTGCAGATGATCCACGTTCGTATTATGAAGTGGCAAAACGTTTGCATAAAGAAACACCGGGTTCTATCTACATCAACCAATATTTCAACGAGTTGAACATAGAGGCCCATTACAAGTCCACAGGACCCGAGATATGGGAACAAACCGGTGGACAGATTACCCATTTGGTCGCTTGTAGCGGTACCGGAGGAACCATTTCCGGTACGGCACGGTTTTTAAAAGAGCAAAATCCGGACATCAAAGTATTGGCAGTGGATGCCTACGGTTCTGTTTTAAAGAAGTACCACGAAACCGGGGAATTGGACCAAGAAGAAATATATCCCTACCGTATTGAAGGTTTGGGTAAAAACCTGATACCCAAAGCAACGGACTTTAATACCATTGATCGTTATATTAAGGTGACGGATGCAGATAGCGCCCATATGGCCCGTAAAATAGCACATGCCGAAGGTATGTTCGTAGGTTATACCTGTGGAGCGGCCATGCAAGCGGTTATGCAGTATCATACAGAAGGGGAGTTTACTGCGGACAGCAATGTAGTGGTATTGTTCCCGGACCATGGTTCTAGATATATGAGTAAGGTCTATAGTGATGAATGGATGGAAAACCAAGGCTTTTTTAATGGAAAAAATGCGGAATCGCCCAAGGAAGTGAAGTACATCGAATAGTAAAAAACAACAGTAAAATATAGCCAAGGCACCTTTTTAAAGGTGCCTTCTTTGTTTACGAATATCGCATTGCGAGGTCCATAAAAATATATATTTTTGCAGTTCAAACAATTTTAGGGCAGATGAGAGATTTATTTGATAGGATTATAGAGAACAAAGGGCCTTTGGGCAAGTGGGCCTCACAGGCCGAAGGGTATTTTGTATTTCCAAAATTGGAAGGTCCCATATCAAATAGAATGAAGTTTCAAGGTAAAGAAGTCATTACATGGAGCGTGAACGATTACCTTGGCCTTGCCAATCTTCCTGAAATTAAAAAGGTGGATGGTGATGCAGCTTATGAACACGGTTCCGCATATCCTATGGGCGCGCGTATGATGAGTGGCCATACGGATTATCACGAGCAATTGGAACAAGAATTGGCCACTTTTGTAGATAAAGAATCGGCTTACTTATTAAATTTTGGATATCAAGGCATCATGTCCTGTGTGGATGCATTGGTGGCCAAGGACGATATTATCGTATACGATGTGGATTGCCACGCCTGTATTATAGATGGGGTACGTTTGCACGTAGGTAAGCGTTTTACCTTTAAGCATAATGATGTTGAAAGTCTGGAAAAG
>CALGQU010000222.1 GCA_937959125.1 uncultured Croceitalea sp. | reverse complement strand
ATCCAAGGCTTCCGGAATATTGGGCAAACAATCGTTAAGCAAAAACACTTTTCCTTTGATATCATTTCTTCGTGACGGGTCGGCAAATATCCAATCAAAATTTACCTTGGCTTCCTTTATAAATCCGATGCCATTGCCAGTATAAAAAGTAATGTTTTTCACTCCCAAGATTTCAAAATTATGGGAAGCTATTTGGGAAAGTTGGACATTTGATTCGCAGTGGAAAATAGCGCCTAGTTGCTTTGAAAAAAAATAGCTGTCCACTCCAAACCCACCAGTAACATCAAGTAGTGTTTTTCCCTGCACCAAACTAGCTTTGTATTTGGCCGTTTGTTCCGAGCTTGTTTGTTCGATATTCAGTTTGTTTGGATAGTAAATCCTTTCAGTAGCGAACCATAAGGGAAGTTTTGTGGCACTCTTTTTTTTGGCTTCGAGCTGTTCCACAAGCTCTTTTTGGCTTACCCCCTCGAATTGTTGTTTTTTTAGCAATACTGACAGGGTGTCAGTATTCCAATTATTTTTTATAAAATTCTGTACACCAGTTCTTAAAATAGATTTATTCAAACTAAAACTATAAGTTTTTTGTCAATTTCTTTACAATGCTGTTTTCGCTTAGAAACTCTTTTAAAATTACTTTTATGGCGGTATATCCCGGTACGGCAATGACCATACCTACTACCCCAAAAAGAAGTCCGGCAATAATAATGACCAGAAAAATTTCCAAGGGATGCGACTTTACGGAATTGGAAAAAATAAACGGTTGGGAAAAGAAATTATCCACCAACTGGCCAATGCAAAGTCCAATGAAAACATATAGGGTTTTTGGTAAGATCACGGCACTAAAATCACTACCTAAAAAACTGGTCATAGTTAGGGTGATCATAATGACCCCACCAATGATCGGACCAACATAAGGGATGATGTTAAAGAGGGCGCAGAGAAAGGCAATAACGATGGCATTTTCTACCCCAACAATGAGTAAGGTTATGGTATAGATGACAAACAAAATAAACAGCTGTAACAAGATGCCCCCAAAGTATCTGGAAAGCAAATTGTTTATCTTATCGATTGATTTGACGAGATTTCCCTCTTTGTTGTTCGGTACAAAAGTGAGCAACCCATTTTGTAACAGTTTACTGTCTTTTAAAAAGAAAAAAGAGATAAATATTACGGAGAACAATCCTATGCTAAAATTGCTTAAAACGTCAATAAAGGAATTTAGGAAATTGGGAATAAAGTTCAAATCCAATCCTTCCAAGACATTTTTTTCAATATCCGTTTCCTCTATTAACGTATCTACGTTGGAAGTCGTCAAGCCAAAATAATCTACAATTTGAAGGTATAGGGTATTTACATTTTGCTTTAGCGTATCGATATCCAATAGGGAGAGATTCTTACTTTGTTCATTGATCAAGGGAATAAAAAGGGCAAATATGCCCACCAAAACCCCAAACATGAGGAGCATGGTAGCTACTACGGCCAACAGGTTGGGAAACTTTAGTTTCCTTCTTAGAAAAAGCACCAGGGGCCTACCCAAGAGTGCGATAACGGCTGCAATGGCCAAATACGCGATTACGGATTGAATTTTAAACAAAAAATAAAAGGCAAGCACAATACTGGCTAGAATGAGTACGGCACGTAGAATGCCATTGGCTATGGTCTTGGCAGTCATCTGTTAGGATTTAAAGGCGTAAGCTACAATATTTGCACCCATTTGCAGGGCTTTTCTACGGACCTCCTCTGGATCGTTATGTACGGAAGGGTCTTCCCAGCCGTCCCCAATATCACTTTCAAAGGTAAATAGCAATATCAAACGCCCTTCATGGACAATGCCCAAGGCTTGGGGCCGTTTTCCATCGTGTTCATGTATTTTGGGCAAGCCTTGTGTGAATTTATAGGTTTGGTCAAAAATGGGATGGTCCACCCCAAGTTCTTCCAGATTCTTATCCGGAAAAACCTTTTGCAAGTCCCGACGTAGATAGGGTTCCATACCATAATTATCATCAATATGGAGAAAGCCACCTGCCAAGAGGTATGTCCGCAAATTTTCTGCCTCTTCTTGGGTAAAGAACACATTACCATGCCCCGTCATATGTAAGAACGGATATTGGTAGATGGAAATATCGCCAACTTCCACCGTTTTTGGCTTTGGATCAATGGTGGTAGCGATGTTGTCATTACAAAAACGGATAAGATTGGGCAGTCCCGTGGGATTGGAATACCAGTCCCCGCCACCCCCGTATTTAAGAATGGCAATTTCTTGGCCATAGGAGCATACACTCATAAAAAAAGTTAAAACCAATAGCCGTTGGGTAAGGTTTTTCATTACCATGCGAATAACTAAGGAATCAAAAGTACCGAATAAAATGTATAAAAAAATCATAATTCCGGTTGTCGTATTTATGGCCTTGACCTCTATGGCCTTTTACAAAGTGGTAAAACTGGAAAACAAAGAAGAGCGGAAAGAAGCCGAAGTAAAGGAATTTGTTTCTGAAGAGGAGGATACCTATGCGCCTATTGTGGTTTTGGAGTTGTTTACCTCGCAAGGTTGTTCCAGTTGTCCTCCTGCGGATGCCCTGTTGGATCAAGTGAAGAAAAAACATTCCGATAAGGTTTTTGCCCTCTCCTATCATGTGGATTACTGGAATTATATTGGTTGGACCGATCCATTTAGTAATGCCAACTATTCTAAAAAGCAGAATGCCTACAATTATAAATTTAAATCGCGAAGCAATTATACCCCTCAAGTGGTGGTCAATGGTAAGGAGCATTTTGTGGGGTCCAATAGGTCCAAGCTTCTGTCAAAAATAACGGCCTATTCCAATGAAAAACCCAGTAATGCCGTTGGTATTTCCGGTTTAAAAAGAGAAGGAAACAGCATTACCGTAGACTATAAATTGTTGGGTAATTTAGACGGAAAGGACTTGCGAACGGTTTTGGTCATAGATGAACGGACCACCAATGTTAAGCGTGGGGAGAACAGGAACCGTATCCTTAAAAATTCAAATATCGTTGTTGCGGAAAACTATAGCCCCATTGATGGCGATACCGGTAAAACGACCATAGAAGTGCCTAGTTTGGTAAACAAAGAAGATAAGCTGACCGTGCTTTTGCTTGTGGAAAATACAGAGGCGGATATTACCGCCGCTGCGAAAAAGAAAGTTTAATTGTTGATAATGGAGACCACGGAACAGGCGTAAATTGCGGCTGTTTCGGTTCTTAAACGGTTTCTGCCCAGTGATACGGGGTAGAAACCGTTTTCTTTTGCCAGTTGGATCTCGGTACTGGTAAAATCGCCTTCCGGCCCAATGAGCAGCACGACATCCTTGTCCGCTTGGAGCCTTCGTTTTAGTTCTACTTTTTCGCCTTGCTCACAATGGGCAATAAAATTTAAGTCCGCGCTTGTCGTTTTTACAAACGCTTCAAAAGTGACCATGGGGTTAAGCTTGGGAAGAAAATGTTGTAGGGATTGCTTCATGGCGGATTGCAGCACCTTTTGTAACCGTTCTGGTTTAATGGTCTTTCGTTCTGAACGCTGGCATAAAATGGGAGTGATCTCGTTAATCCCTATTTCAGTGGCTTTTTCCAAGAACCACTCAAAACGGTCGTTCATTTTGGTAGGTGCTACGGCCAAATGCAAGGAATGCAACCTTGGTATGGTTTTGTCTTGGGAAACGATCTGTACTTTACAGCGTTTGGCATCGGCTTCCAGCACTTCTACTTTAAAAAGATATCCCTTGCCATTGGTAATGGTAAGGATATCCCCATTTTTTTTACGGAGTACTTTTACAATATGCTTGCTTTCCTCTGCAGGGAATATAAATTGCTTAAAACTATTGTCCAAGGAGGGATTGTAAAAGAGTTGCATATGTGTTGCTTTAAATTCTGTTTCAAGGTATGGCCAGTACAAACCTACTGATAAACGGCAATCATTCGTATTCCATTAAAGATACAAAAGACCGCCAAATAGGGTTCCTACTAAAACCTTATGACCAGGGTACCTTGCCAACCTAGATGGCATATCTTGCTTTGGCCGCAATACGCTGTTCGGCAAAATCACCATTGAGGTATTTATAATATCCTACAATACCGATCATGGCCGCATTGTCCGTGCAATATTCAAATTTAGGGATATGGGTTGTCCATCCTTTTTCCAATTCCGCTTGTTTAAGGCGTTCCCTAATTCCGGAGTTTGCGGCAACCCCACCACCAATGGCAATGCGGACAATACCGGTTTGGGTAACGGCCAATTGCAATTTATCCATCAAAATTTCCAAGATGGTATACTGTACGGAGGCGCAAATATCAGCCAAATTTTCTGTTATAAAATTAGGGTTTTGCCGTGTTTGCTTTTGTAAAAAATAGAGAATACCGGTTTTAAGTCCGCTAAAACTAAAATCAAGACCTTCTACCTTGGGTTTTGTAAAGGTAAAAGCCTTGGGGTTTCCGTTTTTTGCATGGGCATCTATCAATGGCCCTCCAGGATAAGGGAGACCCAATAATTTGGCACTTTTATCAAAGGCCTCGCCAACGGCATCATCCAAAGTTTGGCCTAAAACTTCCATATCAAAAAAATCCTTGACCAATACAATTTGGGTATGCCCCCCACTGATGGTCATGGCCAGAAAAGGAAAGTCCGGTTTACGGGAATCTTCTTCAGCTATAAAATGCGCCAAAATATGCGCTTGCATATGGTTGACCTCAATTAGAGGAATGTCCAATCCTAAGCTTAAGGACTTGGCAAAGGACGTACCCACAAGAAGAGATCCCAAAAGTCCGGGCCCTCTTGTAAACGCTATTGCGGCTAGCTGTTTTTTATCGATATTTGCGTTGTCCAATGCTTGGTGAACCACGGGAACAATATTTTGTTGATGCGCTCTAGAGGCAAGTTCTGGCACTACACCACCATATTGCTCATGTATGGCTTGTGTGGCCACAACGTTACTTACTACGCTGTCATTACATAATACCGCCGCAGAAGTATCATCACAAGAAGATTCTATAGCAAGAATATATTTTTTTTGTTTTTTCATTGGCTTTGGAACAAAAATTGACAATACAAAGATAAAAGGTATAGCGCTATCAAAAAACTCAGAAAAATACTGCTTAGGCTGCTCTTGGTGCTTCTTTTGATCTTAGTGGTCAGCAGCATATTTTTCTCTTTACCTGTTGTGCAAACCAATCTGGCCCAACGTGCCACCAACAAATTGAACGAGGAGTTTGGCACCAGCATTACCATAGACAGGGTGCAGTTTTCCCCGTTTACAATGGCAGTGGGGATAAAGGATATCTATGTAGAGGACCACCAAAAGGATACATTGATCTACATCCAGAAATTAGGGACTTCTATTTTAAGCCTAGGAAACCTTTTGGACGGTCGGTTGGAATTTGGTGCTATTGATGTGAACGGTCTTCTGTTTCAAATGAGGACCTATGAAGGTGAAGATTTCACCAATCTTGATGATTTTATTGATAAGTTGGACGACGGCAAGCCTAGGACCCCAGGAACACCACCGTTTTTTATGTCTGCCGAAGAAATAAATGTAGAAGGTGGAATTTTTAGGTTACAGGATGAAAACCTTAAAACCAAGGAACTCCTCAACTTTAAGGATGTGACCATTGCTACAAAGGACTTTAAGGTGTTGGGGCCTAATGTAGATGTAGATGTGCAATCCCTTTCTTTTTTGAGCAAACGCGATATTAAAGTACGTCAAATGAAAACCAAATTCTCTTATACCAAGGAAGAGATGCGTTTTGATACGCTGTATTTGGCCACCAAAGAGAGTGAGCTTAAAGGAAACTTGGGATTTACCTATAATAGGGAGGATTTTAGGGATTTTATCAATAAAGTACAGGTCAATGCCAATTTTGAGGAATCAACCGTGTCGTTTAATGAACTCAACCGTTATTTTGATGAATTTGGGGAAAACAAAACGGCTATTTTTTCTACTTCCGTATCCGGCGTTCTCAATACGCTGTCCTTAAATGATTTGGTATTGGTATCCGATAACACCGGTATCCGAGGGGATTTCAATTTTAAAAATCTTTTTAAAGAGGAAGAACCTTTTATTATAACCGCGGATATGGATAGGGTAAGTTCAAACTATTATCAACTCAGCGGATTGCTGCCCAATATTTTAGGAAAAACCATTCCTACATCATTTAAAAAATTTGGACAGTTTACCGTAAGGGGAAAGGCGGAGATTACGGAAACATCCATAGACGCCCAAGTCAACTTAAATACGGCGGTAGGTAGCAGCTATTCAGATTTACAGATGACCAACATCAACAATATTGATGATGCTTCTTACCGCGGCTTTATTTCCCTTATAGATTTTAACCTAGGGGAATTTATTGATAATCCAAAGTTTGGAAAGACCACTTTGGACGTCAATGTTGAAGGCCGGGGGTTTATATCGGAATATTTGAATACGGAAGTTATTGGAGAGGTCTACACTATGGAATTCAATAGCTACAATTATAAGAACATCAAACTCTCGGGAATCTTAAAAGAAGAACTTTTTGATGGTAACCTGGTAGTGAACGATGAGAACTTTAAACTCGATTTTAAAGGATTGGCGGATTTTAGTGCAGTGCGTAATGATTTTAATTTTATTGCCAATGTGGACCATGCCGATTTTAAAAAGCTGAATTTTATTAAGGATAGCATTTCGGTTTTCAAGGGAAACGTCCGTATGGATATTACAGGGAATACCCTAGATAACATTTCCGGGGAGGTGAAATTCTTGAACACCGTTTACCAAAACAAGAACGATACCTATACGTTCGATGATTTCTCTATTTCCTCCACCTTTGAAAAAGACTCGCTTAGAAACGTACAGATTATTTCCCCGGATATCATTACCGGGTATATGAAAGGCTATTTTAAAGTTGAAGAGCTGGGAAAGTTGTTCCAAAACTCCTTAGGAAGCATTTATACCAACTATAAGCCCTATGAGATTTCCAATGGCCAGGAACTGGCCTTTAATTTTAGGATTTACAATAAGATTGTCAACATCTTCTTGCCAGAGGTCACTTTTGGACCGGAAACCTTTATACGGGGAAATATCGTTGCGGATAATGGTGATTTTAAATTGACGTTCAAATCCCCTGGTATTGAGGCCTTTAAAAATGAATTGCAAAACATTGAGCTTAAAATTGACAATAAAAATCCTTTGTTCAATACCTTTTTGTCCGTTGAGGATATGTCTACGGTATATTATGATTTTCAAGACTTCAGCCTCATCAACACCAAACTAAAGGATACCTTGTTTTTTAGAACGGAGTTTAAGGGGGGCAGCGAGCTCAATGATGGTTATAACCTTAATTTTTACCATACGTTCAATGAAGAAAACAAATCGGTTATCGGACTAAAAAAATCCGAAGTCAACTTTAAGGGTAACAATTGGATCCTTAACAAAAGCGGAAATAGGAAAAACAAGGTCATCGTAAACCGAACCTTGGATAGTATTCAGATCCAAGAAATTGTTATGGATAATGGTAGGGACGAGCAAATACGCCTAAAAGGACAAATTGCAGACTCCACTTACAAGGATTTGGAACTACAGTTTAAAATTGTCTCTCTTAATAAGGTTACCCCAGCTATTGATAGTTTACGGCTAGATGGTAAAGTAGACGGTTTTTTAAACATTCTCCAGAAAGATGGTAAATACCTCCCTTCCTCAAGTTTGGATATTACGGATTTTAGGGTGAACAATGCCCTCTTGGGTGATATGGAGGTAGTGGTTTTTGGTAATAATGACTTGACGGAGTTTGGGGTAAATACGTGGCTTACGGAATCTGGTAAGGAGCGGTTTAGTGTTAGTGGTAAGATAAATAACACCAATAAAGAAACCACTTTGGACTTACTGGCGTCCTTCAATGAGTTTCAATTGGAACCCTTTGCTCCCTTAGGGGAAGATATCATTACCAACATAAGAGGGTTGATCAGTGGCAATGCCAAGATAACGGGTAAGGTGGAGAATCCTGTATTTAATGGGGTCCTTACATTGGATGAAGCAGGAATTGGAATTCCTTATCTCAATGTAGATTATGATTTTGCCCCGCTCTCAAGGGTGCGGCTGTTTGATCAAAGCTTTTATTTTGAAAACATCAATTTAAACGATGTGGATTATGGCACAAGGGCTACTTTGGATGGTACTATAAGCCATGCCGCTTTTGATGATTGGACGCTTAACCTTAATCTGGATACCAATAACGACCGCTTCTTGATCTTGAATACGGATTTTGATGAAGAAGCGCTGTACTACGGCACCGGATTCGTCAATGGAACAGGGGCCATTTTTGGGCCTACCACGGCATTGAACATTGAATTTGAAGGCTCTTCTGCAAGAGGTACGGAACTTAAGATTCCGTTAAGCGATATCACCAGTGTAGGCGATTATTCCTTTATAGATTTTATTGAAAAAGGAGATAAGCAGACACTCGTTGGGGAACGCGTGTTGGATGAGTACCAAGGTTTGGAGCTTACCTTTGATATTGCAGTTACCCCTGATGCCGAGGTGGAAATTGTGGTAGATCGGGAGAACGGGAGTTCCCTAAAAGGGACCGGGGAGGGACTTTTGTTGATGGAAATCAATACCAACGGAAAGTTCAATATGTATGGTGAATTTGTTGTGGTTACCGGGGAATATCGCTTTAGAAGGGCGGGTATCATAGATAAAACGTTTAACGTTCGCCCGGGAGGAACCATTAACTGGGAAGGAGACCCTTTAACAGCTAGGTTGAACCTAGATGCTGTATATGCCTTGAATGCCAATCCCGCCCCCTTGCTGGATAACGCCCAAGGTATTTCGCGCACCATACCTACCGAGGTGGTGGTCCGCTTGGATGGGGAATTGGAAAGTCCTACCATTGATTTTGATATTGAGTTCCCAGGGACCAGTTCCGTGTTTAAATCAGAATTGGAATATCGCTTGCAAGACCCTACCATAGAAGGGGATAATGCGTTTTTCCTCTTGGCCCAAGGGACCTTTACAAGTCCAAGCCAAAGCGGCATCACCCAGCAAGCCGTTACCGGAAACTTGATACAAAGTGCTTCTGGCATACTAAACTCCGTACTTGCAGGTAACAATGACAAGCTCAATTTTGGGCTTTCTTATGAACAAGGATTTTCCAGTGAGACCATCAATACGGAGAATAGAATAGGGGTTACGGTCTCTACCCAAATATCCGATCGTGTCCTTGTAAACGGCAGGGTAGGGGTTCCGGTGGGTGGTGCTACGGAGACCGTAGTGGCGGGAGACTTGGAAATTCAAGTTTTATTGAACGAGGATGGGACGCTAAGCGCAAAGTTTTTCAATAGACAAAATGAAATCCAGCAATTTTTGGCCGAACAATTGGGTAACACCCAAGGTGTTGGATTGTCCTACAGGGTGGATTTTAATAATTTTAAGGAACTGTTCAGAAAGATATTCAAACCAAAAAAGGAAAAAGAAAAAGAAGTGGAACCCCCTACCAATTCCAATGTTATGGGGAAAGATAGCCTTATCCAGTTCCAATCTAAAAAAGTGGCGGCAAAACGTCAGAAATAGTTGAAAATTACACTTTTTGGCAAGGATTGTGAAACGAAAACGTTTGCGAATATTGATTATGCCAAATAAGCCGGTTCCCCGTTTTTTTATTACGATAAGTTTGCTAGTTTTGACTCTTCAAAAATAAAAATGGCCAATAAAATCAAGAAGATTGCTGTGTTTACTTCTGGAGGGGATTCCCCAGGAATGAACGCCGCCGTGCGATCCGTAGTCAGGACCTGTGCGTTTATGAAGTTGAAATGTGTTGCAGTTTATAGGGGTTACCAAGGGATGATCGATGGTGATTTTAAAGAAATGGATGCGCGTAGCGTAAACAATATCATCAATAAAGGGGGGACTATCCTTAAATCTGCGCGATGTGAAGAGTTTAGGACCGCAGAGGGCCGTAAGAAGGCATACGACCAGCTACAAAAGCATCAAATTGATGCCTTTGTGGTCATTGGGGGTAATGGTAGTTTTGCCGGGGCTTTACTTTTTAATGAAGAGTACAATTTCCCGGTAATGGGAATTCCCGGTACTATTGACAATGATATTCTGGGTACCTCGTATACTATTGGTTTTGATACTGCCATTAATACAGTGGTTGAGGTCATCGATAAGATACGGGATACTGCTAGTTCGCACAACAGACTATTCTTTGTGGAAGTAATGGGCCGTGACGTTGGCCATATTGCCTTAAACGCAGGCGTGGGTGCCGGTGCAGAGGAGATTTTGATCCCGGAACAAAATTTAGGTTTGGAACGTCTTATCGACTCATTGAAGAGAAGTAAGAAATCTGGAAAATCCTCCAGTATCGTAATCGTTGCAGAAGGGGATAAGATTGGAAAGAACGTCTTTGAACTTAAGGAATATGTAGAAGAACATTTGCCCATTTATGACGTACGGGTATCCGTGTTAGGGCATATGCAACGAGGGGGCAACCCTACCTGTTTTGATAGGGTTTTGGCAAGTAGGATGGGCGTAAAGTCCGTTGAAGCCTTGCTTGAGGGAAAATCGAATTATATGGTCGGTATAAGGGACAACAAGCTTATTCTAACACCGATCAGTGAGGCAATAAAAGCACACACCCCGGTTGATGAAGAATTGATCAGGGTATCCGATATTATGACAACATAAACTATATATTAATAAAAATTGTAACATGTCACAAGTAAAAATTGGTATTAACGGATTTGGAAGAATAGGTCGTTTGGTCTTTAGAGCTTCTGTAAAAAGGGACAATATAGAGGTCGTGGCCATTAACGATTTACTGGATGTTGAGCATTTGGCCTATCTTTTAAAGTATGATTCCGTACACGGTAGGTTCGATGGTACCGTTGATGTAAAGGACGGTCATTTGGTTGTGAATGGAAAAACCATCCGTATTACAGCGGAGCGCGACCCAAAAAACTTGAAATGGGATGAAGTAGGTGCGGATTTGGTGGCAGAATGTACCGGTATTTTTACCACTTTGGAAACAGCACAATACCATATCGATGGCGGAGCTAAAAAAGTAGTGATTTCCGCACCATCAAAAGATGCGCCCATGTTTGTAATGGGGGTTAACCATAAAGAGGTTAAAGCAAGTGATACTATTGTTTCCAATGCTTCTTGTACCACCAATTGCTTGGCGCCTTTGGCCAAAGTATTGAATGATAATTTTGGTATAGAAGAAGGTCTTATGACCACGGTACATGCAACGACTGCCACACAATTGACGGTTGACGGACCTTCCAAAAAAGACTATAGGGGCGGTAGAAGTGCCATGTTGAACATTATTCCTGCCTCTACTGGAGCTGCCAAAGCGGTGACCAAAGTAATTCCTGCTTTAGAGGGAAAACTAACGGGAATGGCCTTTAGGGTCCCAACTGCAGATGTTTCCGTTGTTGACCTTACCGTTAGGTTGGAAAAAGAAACTTCTTATGAAGAAATAAAGAAAGTCTTTAAAGCTACTGCAGAAGGTGAATTAAAAGGTATCTTAGGATATGCGGATGATGCTGTTGTTTCCCAAGATTTTGTTTCAGATGCCCACACCAGTATTTTTGATGCCGGTGCTGGTATAGAATTGAATTCTAAATTCTTTAAATTGATTTCTTGGTATGACAATGAGGCGGGCTTCTCCAACAAAATGTTGGATTTGGCTTCCCATGTCGCCGGATTATAAGGAATTTAATAACTTCATATTCCTGAAAATTGGCTGCATTGCACTGGTTTTCAGGAATATTTATTTGTAACAGGTATGATTTTAATCGTAGATAGTGGTGCCACAAAAGCAGATTGGATAGCCTTGGACGAAAAAGGGGAGCAACTCTTTGTTACCCAAACCCTTGGCCTAAGTCCAGAAGTATTGACCAGAGAGGTCATAGAGGACCGTTTGGCCAATAATTTTGAGCTTTCCAAAAACAAGGATGCCGTTACCCAACTGTATTTTTATGGGGCAGGTTGCGGAACCGATCGCATGAAAAACTTTTTGAAAAGGATTTTTCAGGACTTTTTTCCAAATGCGAAGCCGGAAGTGAGGGAGGATACCTTTGCGGCCATCTATTCTACAACTAAAATTGGACATCAAGGGATTGTATGTATATTGGGTACCGGATCCAATTGCAGCTATTACGATGGCCACCAATTGTTCCAAAAAGTAACATCCTTAGGCTATATTTTGATGGATGATGGAAGCGGAAATTTCTTTGGCAGAAAACTATTAAGGGATTATTATTTCCATAAAATGCCACAAGACCTGGGCATTAAATTTGCCAAAGAGTATGAATTGGATGCAGACATCATCAAAGACCATCTATATAAACAGCCCAATCCAAATACCTATCTGGCCACTTTTGCCCGTTTTATAGTTGAAAACAAAGAACATCCCTATTGTAAAGGGGTTATAGATAAAGGGTTCCAACAGTTTGTAAACAACTACATCATGCAGTTTGAACTGGCTACCAAGGTTCCTATAAATTTTGTGGGGAGTATCGCGCACTATTTAAGGGAAGAGTTGGCCACCGTTATTGAGCGTAACGACCTTATTTTAGGTGTCATCAGACAACGTCCTATAGACGGCTTGGTAGAGTTCCACAGAAGCACTATTTAAGCATTACTTATTGTTTTAGGAGTACCATATGCTATTTAACGGCGATCATCGATATTTCTACGTTAACGAACATAGGTAGATTGGCAACCTCCACCGTTTCCCTTGCGGGTGCCGTTTCAGAATCAAAATAACTCCCGTAAACAGCATTCACTTCTGAAAATTGGTGCATATCTTTTAAGAAAATGGATGTCTTTACTACATTTTCAAAAGTCATATCCGCAGCTTCTAGAATTGCCTTTAAGTTTTGCATGCACTGTTCCGCTTCTGCTTTTACATCCCCTTCTACCAATTTCCCTGTAGCGGGTACCATGGGGGTTTGTCCAGAGATATAGAGCGTATCTTTAATGAGGATGGCTTGGTTGTATGGACCAATGGGTGCGGGGGCGTTAGGAGTAGTGATAATGGTTTTCATTCGAAGATTTTAGATTTAAAATTAAAAATAAGGATGTTTTGGTTTCTAATGGGGGTTGATAGAGTTTTTTTGAAAATCAAGTTCAAGGGTCAAGAAAAAAGAAGCATTTGTTTTGAATAGTTAAAGGATTTTGTTTCTTCTACTGCCTACTGCCTACTGCCTACTGCCTACTGCCTACTGCTTAACTACCCCATAACCCCTTTCACAAGGCCCCCATCTACCGTAAGGGTTTGTCCCGTAACATAGCGACTATATGGCGACAAGAGC
>CALGQU010000221.1 GCA_937959125.1 uncultured Croceitalea sp. | reverse complement strand
TGTAGTCCTGAAAATTTCGTTCGCTTCACTGCCGATTTTTGAAATACTTTCTGAAAAACCTCCTGGGTTATCTCCTCCCAATCTTTTTTTGTCATCGATAACAATTCTGGATGAGGATTGAATAGGGGTTCATTGTGTGGTTTAGAAAATCGATTCCATGGGCAAACATCTTGACAAACATCACAACCAAACATCCAATCGTCAAAAGTGCCTTGGAATTCCGTTGGGATTTCATTTTTAAGTTCTATGGTAAAATAGGAAATACATTTGCTTCCATCAACCACATAGGGTGCTACGATGGCCTCCGTAGGACAAGCGTCCATACAGGCGGTACAGGTTCCGCAATGGTCGGTAACGGGCAAATCGTATTCCAATTCCAAATCAACGATGAGCTCCGCTATAAAATAGAAAGAACCTACCTGTTGGGTCAATAAATTGCTATGCTTTCCCATCCAACCCAAACCACTTTTGGCGGCCCAGGCCTTATCCAAAACAGGAGCGGAATCTACAAAGGCCCTACCATGGACATCGCCTATTTCTTCCTGTATGAAATGTAATAACTTTTTAAGCTTGTCCTTGATCACAAAATGATAATCCGTTCCATAGGCGTATTTGGATAGCTTATAATTTTCTTCTTGCTGTGTTTTATCCGGATAGTAATTAAGGAGAAGCGAAATGACCGATTTTGAACCTTCGACCAGTTTTGTAGGATCCAACCGTTTGTCAAAATGGTTTTCCATATAGCCCATTTCCCCATGCATGTTTTGGTTGAGCCAACGTTCCAACCTAGGCGCCTCCTCTTCCAAAAACCCAGCTTTGGATATCCCACATGATAAAAAACCAAGCCGTTTGGCTTCTTCCTTTATGCGTCTTGTATATGTTTCCGATGTACCCATATGGTTTTACCCCTTAATGCTAAAATACAATTATCAGTACATTCCAAAGACTATGGTACACCTTTGTCTTAAAGTTTAGTCCTTAATGATGTAACATTTTAAAGATTTTGAAACTAACCAATA
Organism: uncultured Croceitalea sp.; assembly: GCA_937959125.1. Lineage (GTDB taxonomy): Bacteria > Bacteroidota > Bacteroidia > Flavobacteriales > Flavobacteriaceae > Croceitalea. The sequence goes on along the minus strand of CALGQU010000221.1, from coordinate 16,508 downwards.
GATTTCATAACCAACGACATGATACGAATAGAAAATCTCACCAAATCCTTTACATCAAAAACGGGTAAGGGATTTAAAAAGGAGACCGTAACCGTAAACGCGGTCAATAAAGTCTCTTTTGAATGTAAACCCGGCAGGATCTTTTCTCTTTTAGGCCCAAACGGAGCTGGAAAAACGACAACGCTTAGGATGATTGCGGGAATCATAGATCCCACGGCCGGAAGTGCCGTAGTGGACCATGTGGATATTTCACAAGGTAATGACGAGGTCAAAAAGCGAATTGGGTTCTTGACCGGTTCTACAGGGCTTTACCAACGTTTGAATGCCGATGAAACCCTGGACTTTTTTGGAAAACTATACCGTCTGCCGGATGCTGTGTACAAAGAACGCAAGGAATACCTCTTTGAAAAATTAGGCATCCAAGACTTTAGAAAAAAGAAATTGGGCCAGATGAGTACAGGAATGAAGCAAAAGGTTTCCATAGCCCGAACCTTGATACACGACCCGGAAGTCCTCATTTTTGATGAACCCACCTCTGGACTGGATGTTATCACGGCAGACAGTATTATTGATTTGATACGGGAATCCAAGGAAAACAACAAAACCGTAATTTTCTCATCGCACATTATGAGCGAGGTGGATTTGTTATGTGATGACCTTGCCATCATAAGCAAGGGGTCCATTATTTACAACGACTCTTTTGAGAACTTTAAAAAAGAGATGAAGGCGGACAACCTTACCCAAGAATTCATTAACCGAGTAAAAGAAGCATAAGATGAGGGATTTACTACTGATCATAAAAAAAGAACTTAAAGAACTTTTAAGGGACAAGAAAACAATCATCAATTCCATTGTGCTTCCTACCCTACTTATTCCCATTCTCATGTTTGGGGGAATCAAGGTGAGCCAGATGATACAAAAGAGCAACCAACAGAAAAAAGTAAAAATTGGTTTGGTAAACGCTCCTGAGGATTTTAAAAATTTAGCGGAAACAGATACGCTGAACCAAATTAGTGAGTACAGCGTAACTGATGATTTTAAGGCCTTGATAGAAGAAGAGACCATCCAAACGGCCATTGTTTTCCCAGCGGACTGGAAACGTCATATGGACAGCCTAAGTACCGCAGAGGTAAGCATCCATAGAAACGGCACCAAAGACAACGTAAACGGAAGGGTATCCAAACTCATGGATGTTTATACGACGCAATTAAAGGAAAAGCGTATTGCGTTTTTGAATATCCCTACGGAAAAAATGACGCCCTTGGTACAGCAGTATGTAGAAGTAGGCGAACAAAAAGAATTGATCGGTAAACGTATAGGCGGCTTTATCCCCTATATTTTTATTTTAACCATGTGGGGCGGTTGTCTATTGGCGGCCATTGATTTGGTTACCGGTGAAAAAGAACGGAAAACCATTGAAACCACCCTTTCCTTGCCCATCTCAAAATTCTCCGTACTCATGGGAAAGGCCATCGTAGCTTCATTGTTGGGTTTTATTCCGGCTCTATTAAATTTGACCGGATTGATCATAGGCTTAAATTTTATTGATGACATCCCGGATACGTTTAAAATTGCTTTGACCGAAATGTTGAGTCCACAATCCATAATAATGATCCTACTATTGTTGATTCCTTTTTCACTTTTCTTGGCGGGACTTATCATTTCATTGGTTGCCGGGGCTACTTCTTTCAAAGAAGCGCAGAGCAAGGCATCACCCATCATCATTTTAATTATCATCCCTTTGGTCATGGCCCTTATGCCCGGAATCGAGTTTACATGGTCCACCGTATTCATCCCGGTCCTCAATATTGGATTGGGTGTTAAAGAGATTATGGCGGGAACCATAAACATTGGCATGTATGCCGCCATGCTCATTTCCCTATTGGTTTTTGCCGTATTGGCCATCTATTTTAGCTACAAAAAATTCTCGGATGAGAATGCCATATTGAGTTAACCGAAGTAAAAATTCAATTTCTTTTGAAGAACCTAAGCGTCTGTGCTTAGGTTTTTTCTTGGTGTAAAACGCAATCGAACGGCTTTGGGTTTTAAGGAAATCATAGGATTGATTTCAATGGTATCCATTGAGGTAGAAAGGGTGTAGTTTTTGATCAGCTCCATCACCGCCATAGCCATCTCATAGGTAGCAAAAGCATTCCCGATGCACATTCTGGGTCCGGCACCAAAAGGAAAATAATGACCCGCGTAGGTTTTAGGTTCCATATGTACAAAACGGTCAGCAATAAAAGAATCGGGCTTATCCCAAAAATCCTTATGCCTGTGCAGCTCATACATAGATAGCAGGACTACGGTACCTTTTTTCAATTGTATTCCCGCAACCTCATTGTCTTCTAAAGCGGTACGATCTATAAAATAAGCTGGGGGATACAAGCGCATGGCTTCGTTTATACACGATTGCAATAAGGGAATTTGCTTTAGGGCTTCCATGCCAAATCCTTGGGCATCCATACTTGTTACTTCTTTATACAAACGCTCCTGTAAATTGGCATCTTTGGCAATAAAATATAAGGTAAAGGAAAGCGCATTGGCGGTCGTCTCATGACCTGCGGCAAACAAGATTAAAAGTTCATCGATCAACTGTTTCCGTGGCATTTTGGAACCATCCTCATATTCAGATTCTAAAAGCATGTCCAATAAGTCCGTGCTTTTTTGATCATTGGCCAAACGTTCCTCTATAAGTTTATCCAAAATATCCCTTGCAGCTTGTGCCTTGTTGAGCTCATTCCTTATTTTCCCGCTTCCGTTGAACCACCATTTAAAATAGGGCTGCCGCATTTCCCTAATAAGCATCTTTTGGTTATCCTCCGTTATCTGTTTTAGCCTGGCCATAGGCTCCCTAATATCATTGGAACTAAAAAGGGATTTCGCAACCACTTGAAAAGCCAAATCGCCCATCAATTCAAAAACATCCAGTTCTTTATTAGGTGTTATCCGCTGCAATTCCTCTTGAATGGCCTTATGCATTATCCCCAAAAGGGTTTTTAGGTTTTTTAGGTGAAAGGCGGGCTGGATCATTTTTCGATGGGTACGCCAGTGGTTCCCTTCTGCAGTGAGCAAACCCTTGCCAATATACTTGGCCAAATCCTTGGTCTGCAACTTACTTTTGGAATAGTACCGATGCTTCTTTTGAAGGATTTGCTTAACGACTTCTGGACTACGCGAAAAAAAAGCTTGGACATCACCGGGAATGGAAATCCGAAAAGTATCGCCCAACTTGTCAAAATTCTCTTGATGGAAAGGCAACGGATTTTTTAGGATCCTACCGGCATTGCGCAGTACTTTAAAAGCAGAAACATGGGGCAGGTCCTTCATTTAAAACAAGCCCCCTTGACCATTTCCCTTTATTCTTCCCAAATGGGAATAGGCCAGTTCCGTCACCTCCCGACCCCTTGGGGTGCGCATAATAAAACCTTGTTGGATCAAAAAAGGTTCGTAGACTTCTTCTATGGTCTCCGCACTTTCGGAAACGGCGGTCGCCAGCGTCGTAATACCTACCGGACCTCCTTTAAACTTATCTATGATGGTTTCCAGTATTTTATTGTCCATTTCATCAAGACCATGGGCATCCACATTAAGGGCTTTAAGACTGAACTTGGAAATTTCCATGTCTATTTTTCCGTTTCCTTTTATTTGGGCAAAATCCCGCACCCTGCGTAAGAGAGCGTTGCAAATACGTGGTGTTCCCCGGCTTCTGCCAGCAATCTCTATAGCCGCATCGTTAGTAATGGGAACTTTTAAAATTGTGGCACTACGTTCCACAATGGTAGAAAGTAGTTCCGTATCATAATATTGTAATCTGCTCTGGATACCAAAGCGGGCCCGCATAGGGGCTGTTAACAATCCAGACCTTGTAGTAGCCCCTACCAAGGTAAATGGGCTCAAGTTGATTTGTACGGTCCTTGCATTAGGTCCGGTCTCGATCATAATATCAATCTTATAATCTTCCATTGCAGAATACAGGTACTCTTCTACTATGGGACTTAGCCGGTGTATCTCATCAATAAAGAGCACATCGCGCTCGTCCAAATTGGTCAGCAGCCCCGCCAAATCCCCCGGTTTGTCCAATACGGGACCTGAGGTAATTTTAATACCAACACCCAATTCATTGGCCAAAATATGGGCCAGCGTCGTTTTGCCCAAGCCCGGGGGGCCATGGAACAAGGTGTGATCCAACGCTTCATCCCTTAGGTTTGCGGCCTGTACAAAAACCTTTAAATTTTCTAAAACTTGTTCTTGACCCGTAAAGTCATCAAAGTTTATTGGCCTAAGCGCTCTTTCAATATCCAACTCCTCTTGGGAGAAATGTTCTGCTGACGGGTCTAAGTTATCATTCATCATTACAAAGATAATGCAATTGCCTTTTAAGGATTTCCTAGGCACTTACGACAGTAGATAGCAAAGAATTATTGTAAATTCATGGCATGGAGAACGAAACATACAGTAACGGCATATTGCCGTATATTCCTTTTTTTTATGTGATTTGGTCCGATGATCTGTTATCGACTTCCGAAATACAGGTTGTACAAACTGCAATTGATGAAGACCACTCCTTATCACAAGTGGAAAAAAATGAACTCTTGGGATGGTTGGACAGGGACCGTCCACCAAGCGATGCAACACTAAAAAACTGGCAGCAACTCATTACCAAAAGTAATGTTACGCTTATAGAAAGTGAGACTTTTCCTTTAGAAGCGTTCGCGAGAAAAATGGCCAGCCATTATTGTACCAGTTGTGCCCCAAACGAACACTTAAAATCCATTGAACTAAATCTGGGCATACAGCCCAACCACTATAACCACCTTTTTAATGTAGAGGTCATCCAACAAAAGTTTTCGAATAGTTATACTGGAAAACACCTGGACGGCCACTTCAACAACAAACACTTTGACCAACTCCAAGCGTTTCGGGAGTTTTTGGAACAACCCATTTTCAAATGGGAAATTGAACGGGATAAGGAACAGGCACGGGAAACCGTTTTGCAGCAGCTTACCGCTTTGGCCAAGGCCGGATGGGGTGCATTGGCCTATCCTAAAGCCTATGGAGGCAGGGATAGTATTGAAAGCTATGCTTCCGTTTTTGAGCAATTGCTGTTTACGGATGGTAGCCTTGCCGTTAAATTTGGGGTGCAATTTGGGCTCTTTGGGGGTAGTATCCAGAATTTAGGCACCAAACGGCATCATGACCTCTACTTGGAAGCTACCGGAAAAGCCGAATTATTAGGGTGCTTTGCCATGACCGAAACCGGACATGGAAGCAATGTGCGCGGCATAAAAACCACGGCTACCTACGTGCACGAAAGCAAAACATTGGTCATCCATACTCCCGGTAAAAACGACAATAAAGAATATATTGGTAATGCCCTACATTCCAAAATGGCCTCTGTTTTTGCACAACTTATCGTTGATGGAAAAAATATGGGTGTCCATGCCGTGTTGGTTCCCTTACGCAATGCCCAGCACGAGGTATTGAAAGGCATCACCATTGAAGATAACGGGTACAAATTAGGGCTTAATGGTGTGGACAATGGGAAAATTTGGTTCAACCAAGTTTCCGTACCTGTGGAAAATTTGTTGGACAAGTACGGACAAATCAATGCTGATGGTAGTTATACGTCGTCCATTAAAAATGCGAACAAACGTTTTTTTACCATGCTGGGTACTTTGGTAGGAGGACGCATCTGCGTGGCCAAAGGAGCCTTGGCAGGTGCAAAAATGGCACTTTATGTCTCGGTAAAGCATGCCTTGCAACGCCGGCAATTTAATGACTCCATAAAAATCCAAGAAGATTTACTGATGGATTATCCCTCACACCAACTTAGATTAATTCCTAGAGTAGCATCCTCTTTTGTCTATCATACGGCATTACAGAAAGCTATGGGGGATTATGCCGACAGTGATGCGGACAAACGCCGTATAGAAACCCAGGTCGCAGGGCTAAAGGCCATTATTACCTGGTTTTCCACGGCAACTATACAAGAATGTAGGGAAGCTTGTGGCGGAAAAGGATACCTGTTGGAAAACCGTATAGCGGACTTAAAAAACGATACCGACATTTTTACCACCTTTGAGGGCGATAATACGGTATTATTGCAGCTAGCGGCAAAAGGGGTGCTCTCCAACTTTAAATCTGAATTAAATGCCGGCGGCTTCCTTAGCGTACTCAAACTGTTGCGTACGCGAATGACCGATAAGCTGGCCACCATTAACCCGGCCTACTCCAATAAATTGGATAAGGCCCATCTTTACAATCCTAAATTCCATCTACATGCCTTGGATTATAGGTTGCGTAGACTTACGGATACGGCCGCAATGCGCATACGCGGATATATTAAAAAAGGAGTACCCAGCTATCAAGCATTCTTAAAGGTACAGACTCATTTATTAGAACTTGGGAAAGCGTATAGTGAGGCCTTGGCCGTAAAATGGTATTACGACTTTGTAGCCCAACAAAAAGAAGGCTCCTATAAAGATTTGATGTACCAATTGGGTGCTTTGCACGCATTATCCATCATTAGAAAGGATGCCAGTTGGTATTTGGAACAAGGCTATTTAAGCGGTACAAAATCCAAGGCCATACGGCAAAGGGTGGAGCGTTTAAGTACGGAACTTAGACCGCATATTAACTCCTTGGTAGAAGGTTTTGGAATACCCGGCCATTTGGTGCATGCCCCAATAGCGGGTTAATCCTTCTTTTTTAATAGTTGCGAAGTATCCAAAAATTCTAGGAGTTTAATTTGGGGTTCCCCATTAAGATAGGTCTTGGCACTACCCCTTGATTCTAGTTCCAAAGTTTTTGCGGCGTTAAGACGGGCAACAGTAGACCCTTCTACTTGGGCACTAATTTCGCCTGCTTGCATTTTACTTCCTCTGTATTTTGAATTGTTGAATAATTTTAGCTGCAAACTCTCCGTGGTTCCTTCGACATTAAGTACGGCATTGTTCAGTAATTCAATATTCTTGGCACCCGTGACCGCATACATTTTTGCATCGGCCTTATTTTTAATGGTAACCTTGAGGGAATCAATATCCAGGTTATAATCCCCCTTACTATTATCCTCCATGTTGATATTGGCCGTAATGGCATCTGCTTTTAAATTTAAGCGGGAATTTCCAAAGGTATTCACATATAGGGCATCAGTGGAGATGATATCGTTAGTGGTTATTTTACCGTCCCGCATGGTCACCGATCTGAGTTCCTTAAAATTCACGGCGATATCCAATTTCTTTTTGGCGGTAATATTGTAGAACGAAGAAATGACCAAGGTACTGTCTTCCACTTCAAATTTAATGACATCGACCAAGTTATCGTCCGCCGTAATTTCATACCCTTCACCATAGGATTTTTTTAAGACAATGGTAAGGTCGTCATTCAATTGGACGGCGTTAAAAGGAGGCAGTGCTTCCCGTACCTCCGTTACTTCTCGATTTCCTTTGATTTTTGGCTTGCGCTGCGCCGATGCCAGAATAGGCATGGCTATGGCAAGGAATAACACTATGTTTTTCATTCTCTTAAAGATTGTTTGTTCTTAATTGGACACGTTTTTCTGGAAAAAGTCATCCTACTGAGCTTTTCTAAGAAAACTTCATGCCAAAATATACTAAAAAAAGCCACTCCTTGGGGAATGGCTTTTCTTTTAAATGTTTTTTAGGAAAATACTAGTGATGCATTTCCTCTTCCCCCTCTTGCAGCGGAATATGTTGAGGCACAAAATCTTGCCCTTCTATAATGTATTCCCCATTTTCATAGGTTTTACTATAATCATAGGCCCAACGGTGTACTTCTGGAATAGCTCCCGGCCAGTTACCGTGCATATGCTCTTGCGGGGCTGTCCACTCCAAAGTGTTGGATTTCCATGGGTTTTGCACACCTTTCTTACCGTAGAATATGCTACTGATAAAGTTGTACACAAAAACCAATTGTGCCAATCCAGCGATAAGGGCAAAAACCGTCATCAAAACTTGGACGTTGGTCAGCTCATCAAACATTGGAAATGCAGTATTTTCATAATACCTTCTTGGTACCCCCGCCATACCCACAAAGTGCATGGGGAAGAATACGCCATAGGCACAAACTGCGGTTACCCAAAAATGGATATACCCTAAATTTTTATTCATCATTTTCCCTTCGAACATTTTAGGGAACCAGTGATAGACCCCCGCAAAAAGACCGTACAAGGCTGAAATCCCCATTACCAAATGGAAGTGGGCCACTACAAAATACGTATCATGAACATTGATATCCAACGTACTATCCCCAAGAATGATGCCCGTAAGACCTCCTGTGATAAAGGTTGACACCAAACCAATGGAGAACAACATCCCAGGGTTTAACTGAAGGTTTCCTTTCCAAAGTGTGGTAATATAATTAAAGGCCTTAACCGCTGATGGTATGGCAATCAATAATGTCGTAAACGTAAATACAGAACCTAAGAAGGGGTTCATCCCAGAGATAAACATATGGTGACCCCATACAATGGTAGAAAGGAACGCGATAGCCAAGATAGAGGCTACCATGGCACGATATCCAAAAATAGGTTTCCTTGCGTTAGTAGACATCACTTCTGAGGTTATCCCCAAAGCCGGTAACAATACAATATACACTTCTGGATGCCCTAAGAACCAAAACAAGTGCTCATACAAAACGGGTGAACCTCCTTGGTAATGCAATACCTCTCCCTGGATAAAAATATCCGAAAGGAAGAAAGACGTTCCAAAACTCCTATCCATAATCAACAATAAGGCTGCTGACAACAATACGGGAAACGAAATTACACCAATAACCGCCGTGACAAAGAACGCCCAAATGGTAAGGGGTAAACGCGTCATTGCCATTCCCTTGGTACGTAAATTAAGTACGGTAACAATATAGTTTAAGGAACCCAATAAAGAGGAAGCGATAAATATAGCCATGGATACCAGCCAAAGTGTCATTCCCATACCGGAACCGGGCTGTGCCATAGGCAAAGCACTCAATGGCGGATAAATGGTCCATCCTGCCGCTGCCGGACCTGCTTCTACAAACAAGGATATTACCATAATTACAGAAGAAGTAAAGAACATCCAATAGGATAGCATGTTCAAAAATCCTGAGGCCATATCCCGTGCACCAATCTGCAGCGGAATCAATAAATTGGAGAATGTACCACTTAGACCTGCCGTCAATACAAAGAATACCATGATGGTACCATGTATGGTAATCAATGCTAAATATACATCTGCATCCATCACACCATCTGGCGCCCATTTGCCCAAGAAGGTTTCAAACAACCAAAAAGATTCTCCCGGCCAAGCCAATTGCATCCTAAACAACAAAGACATGGCAATACCAATGAACCCCATGATAAGGCCCGTAATAAGATATTGCTTGGCAATCATCTTATGGTCTTGACTAAAGATGTATTTTGTTATAAAAGTCTCTTTATGATGATGTCCATGATCATCATGACCGTGATCTTCAACATGCGCTACTGCAGACATAATCGTTTTTTTATTATTATTATTTTCTTTTTCAGCCAATCTTATTCGACCACTTCTTCAAGAACCATTTCCGTTTTCTCCATCATTGCTTCCTTATCCTCCATCATTGTATCCGCTTCGACCTCTTCAACTACATTATCGGATCCGCCAAAGGTCTGTTGCTCTGCCATCCATTTATTGTATTCCTCTTCGGTCTCTACAATGATTCTCATCTGCATATTATAGTGTGACTTTCCACAGATTTTATTACATAATAGCACATAATCAAACTCCCAAGGATCTACTCCCTCTTCCCCATTTGCTGCGCGCTGCGCCCGGATTGCATTGGTCCTTCTTACCTTGTCCACTACATCAGGATTCAATCGCATCTCTTCGGTAGTAATGGTTGGGGTGAATGAAAACTGGGTTATCATACCGGGCACACAGTTCATTTGCGCCCTAAAGTGTGGCATATATGCTGAATGCAGTACATCTTGTGACCGCATATAAAAGTTTACCTTTCGTCCTACGGGCAAGTGTAATTCTTTAACAATAACATCGTCTTTACCGTTAGGGTCGGAATCGTCCAAACCTAAAACATTGGCATTATCGATATCGATCAAACGAACGCTGGCATCACCTAAGACGTTATCTGCCCCGCCGTAACGTGCCGTCCAATTGAACTGCTGCGCGTAGAGCTCCACAATAAGTGGGTCGTCGTCTTCATTAACGTCCATAATATTTGTCCAAGAGTATAAACCCCAAAGAATCAAACCGGCCAAAACGATTACTGGGATGATGGTCCAAATAAGTTCCAAACGATCATTATCTGCGTAGAAAAGTGCTTTCTTTCCTTTTTCACCACGGTATTTGTATCCAAAATAGTGTAATAAGGCTTGTGTAATGGTTTGCACAAAAAAGATGATGGCAAAGGAAATCCACATTAAGGTATCATATTCCCCACCATGTGCTGAAGCTGCCTCCGGTAATAATATTTTGGTATACTTAGCGAAACTAAAAATGGTTATCCCGTAAATAAATATTAGGAAGGCAAACATGAGGTACCCATTGGTACGATTGTCTTCATCGGTGGCCACGCCAACGCTTTCAGCATCAACTTTAAGCTGCGACAATTCAAAAATCTTAGTCATTTGCCAAACGGCAATTGCCACTAAAATAAGTACCGTTAATATCAATAATGTCGTCATTATAAACTACTTTCTCTTAATACTATTAATAATGGAAATGCTTGCTTTCCTCTATAAATGGGTTTCGTTTTGGCGTTAAGGGTTCCTTGGTCAAGGCCGTAAATATCCAGAAAACAAAGAATCCACCAAAGAGCAGTATTCCCCCTATTTCCGGAACTCCCAAATACCAATTCTCTCCAACTGTTGCAGGCATCACCATATTGAACACATCCATATAGTGTCCGAACAGGATAATGATACCGGCCATGATTACGAACCAGTTGACACGTTTAAAATCACTGTTCATCAATACCAACAATGGGAAAATAAAGTTCAAGGCCAACATGCCAAAAAATGGCAATTTGTAATGCTCGATCCTTGTTACAAAATAGGTGACCTCCTCTGGAATGTTCGCATACCAAATCAGCATAAACTGACTAAACCATAAATACGTCCAGAAAATACTGATCCCAAACATAAACTTGGCCAAATCATGGATGTGGCTATTGTTAACTTCCGGCAACAAGCCCTTGGACTTTAAGTATATGGTTACCATAGCGATTACGGTGATACCGGAAACGAACATACTGGCAAAAACATACCAACCAAATAAGGTACTGAACCAGTGAGGGTCCAAACTCATGATCCAATCCCAAGACATCATGGATTCTGAAATCAAATAGAATACTAGGAAAGCTGCAGAAATCCTAAAGTTCAATTTAAACTTGCTATTATCATTAGCTTCATCTTGCTCTAGAGACAGTTTTTTGGAATATTGCCTGTAGGCTATCCATCCACCTAAAAATATCGCTGCACGTATCAAAAAGAAAGTAGGGTTCAAATACCCACTTTTTCCTTGTATCAATTCATCATGGGCAACCACTTCTGGGTCCATCCAAGTGAACATATGGTTCATATGCAATACGGAAAGTACCAATAGCACGAACATAATGATTCCGCCCGGTACAATGTAAGCGGTAATCCCTTCCATCACCCTAAACAATAATGGGGACCATCCTGCTTGCGCTGCCCGTTGAATGGCGTAAAATGCCAATACCCCAAGTGATATCATAAAGAAAAAGAAGGCTGCCACATAAAGCGCGGACCAAGGCCTGTTCTGTAATTGATGGAATACATGCTCATCGTGTTCCGCACTATGGGCTTCATCATGTTCCCCTGCTGCTCCATGACCGGACTTTTCCATATAATCCGCCTCATGCCCCTCACCATGTGAGGCTTCTTCCCCGTGTCCTCCGCCATGGCCATCATCATGGGATGCCGCTACGATAGCCTTGGCTTCTTCAACAGTACCTGGAGCACTAATAAAGCCATATGCAAGACAAAAGGCACCAAGAACCATTGCAACAATAGCACCAATTTTTAACCTATTTGAAAACGTGTACATACTTTCTGTTTTCTATTTTGTTAGATCTGATTTCAATTTCATTACGTACTCGGCCACTTGCCATAATTCCTCTTCACTGCTCATTTGAGCGGCATAGGAACCCATGGAATTTAAACCATAGTACATGGTGTGATAGGTACTTCCTACAGTAATATTCCTTCCTACATCATCATAGCTGGGTACTCCCAAGATTTTTTCGCGCTTTACCAAAACACCTTGCCCTTTACCTTTAGGTCCGTGGCACACCATACAATAGATACCATAGAGTTCTGAGCCCTTGGCCAAGTTGGCTTCCGATTGTAAAGAGTCCAAAGGACTTGCTTGCAATCTCGCTAATTCTTTACCTTCTGGGGTATTTTCAAACTCATAGCCCAACCATTCCCTGGAAATGGTATTCTCCGCAGGCAACATGGCTTCCATTCCTTGCGGGAACAATCCGTTATCCACACCGCCATAGGTTTCGTAACCTACGGGTTCATACATGTTGGGCATGTATTGGTAATTTGGTTCATTTTTATCGGCACAAGAGGTAACCCCTGCCAACAAGAATAGCCCGATTATTATTTTTGCGAATTGCTTCATGCTATGCTTCCTTTTCTGTCACTGTTACTTCAATAGCTCCAGTATCCAACAATAAATTCTTAAGGGCGTCTTCATTATCATGGACGCCAACTTCCATCAAGAACAAATCATCCGTTGTTCTTTTATCTGGATTTTCTGCTTTTTTAAACGGCCACATCCTACTTCTTAGGTAAAATGTGATGACCATTAAATGCGCTGCAAAAAATACCGTCAACTCAAACATGATAGGTACAAAAGCGGGCATATTCTCCAAATAACTAAAACTTGGTTTTCCCCCAATATCTTGCGGCCAATCCTCGATCATAATGTAGTTCATCATGGTGATGGCCACTATCAATCCCAAACAACCGTACATAAAAGAAGTAATGGCGATACGCGTATCCTCAAGCCCCATAGCCTTGTCTAAGCCATGCACGGGAAAAGGTGTATATACTTCTTCTATATGATGATGTTCCGCACGTACCTTTTTTACGGCATGCATCAATATATCATCGTCATTGTAAACCGCATGTATAACTTTTGATGCCATTATTGTTTTTTATCGTTTAATACTTTAGCCTGCCCCGCCCAATCATCGCGCTGTGCACGTCCGGGAAATTTCTCCGTAATTGAATCCAGCAAGTCATACTCCGTACTGGTCATTTTACTCACCTGTGCAAAAGTGAAAATGCCGATTTGATTTAGGACTTGCTCCATTTGAGGACCAACCCCTTTTATCTTCTGCAATTCATCCGCAGTATCGGTATCTGGATTGAAAGCCCCCAATTTTTCCATTAAGGCAGACACTTTCTCATCCTTATTTCCCTCGGCTACCGGAGCCGCCGCTGATGCTTTTGCTTGACCTCTTGCTGGCATTTCATACAAAGGCTTACCGGCATCCCTTAATTTTTTATAGCGTTCCCCAGAGGATTTTAAGATAGATTTCACCTCTGCCTGTGCTATTACAGGAAATGTTCTGGAATACAATAAAAAGAGTACAAAGAAGAACCCGATCGTTCCTATAAAAATTCCGATATCTATAAAGGTTGGGGAAAACATGGTCCAAGAGGACGGCAAGTAATCCCTATGCAAGGAAGTTACGATAATCACAAAACGCTCAAACCACATCCCGATGTTTACCACAATAGAGATAAAGAAGGAGAACATGATGCTTGTACGTAATTTTTTGAACCACATGAACTGTGGGGAGAATACATTACAGGTCATCATGGCCCAATAAGCCCACCAGTAAGGTCCTGTAGCCCTATTTAAGAAGGCGTACTGCTCATACTCCACACCGGAGTACCATGCCACGAACAATTCGGTAATATACTCTTCTAGACTACAAACTTTACGCATGATAATCAACAAGGTATTTACCATGGCAAAACCAGAGAAGATGGCCCCAGCCACAAAATAGGGTGGGAAAATGGTGGTATGCCATCCTGGAATAACCGAAGTAGCAAAATCAAAGGATACAATGGTGTGTACCGATAGCACCAATGGTGTTGCCAAACCGGCCAATACCAAAGAAACTTCTTCAAAACGTTGCCAGTCCTTTGCGCGACCCGTCCAACCGAAACTCAATAAACTATATATCTTTTTTTGGAACGGCTTCACTGCACGATCTCTGATCATTGCAAAATCCGGGAGCAATCCTGTCCACCAGAATACCAATGAAACAGAGAGGTAGGTTGAAATTGCAAATACATCCCAAAGCAAAGGGGAATTAAAGTTGACCCATAAAGACCCAAATTGGTTTGGAATGGGCAACACCCAATACGCCAACCATGGACGACCCATATGAATAATTGGGAAAAGCCCTGCTTGGATGACCGAGAAAATGGTCATGGCTTCCGCAGAACGGTTGATCGCCATTCTCCATTTTTGACGGAACAATAACAATACCGCAGAAATCAGCGTTCCTGCGTGACCAATACCTACCCACCATACAAAGTTGGTAATATCCCAAGCCCAGTTAACGGTCTTGTTCAATCCCCATACCCCAATACCTGTGGATACGGTATAAATAATACAACCTAGACCCCAAAGAAAAGCCACCAATGCGATGGAAAATACTATCCACCATTGCTTATTGGCTTTTCCCTCTACCGGACGGGCTATATCCACAGAAACATCGTGGTAGCCTTTATCGCCAAGAACTAGGGGTTTTCGAATAGGTGCTTCGTAATGCGACGCCATAATTTATTTGCTATTTCTTGCTTATTCGTTGCTTTATGCCTCGTTCGTATTTCTCACTTTTACATGGTAGAACACATTTGGTTTTGTGCCCACATGCTCCAGTAAGTGATACATTCTATCATCTCCTTTTAACGCTGCTATCTTACTTTCCTCATCATTGATATCCCCAAAAACCATAGCCCCACTGCCACATGCAGCAGAACAAGCCGTTTGGAATTCCCCATCTTTGATCGGACGACCGTCCCTTTTGGCATCCAAAATGGTTTTCTGTGTCATTTGGATACACATGGAACATTTTTCCATAACCCCTCTAGAGCGAACGTTCACATCTGGATTCACTACCATCTTGCCCAAATCATTGTTCATGTGGTAGTCAAACTCATCGTTGTTCGTGTAAAGGAACCAGTTGAAGCGTCGTACTTTATACGGACAGTTGTTGGCACAGTATCTTGTACCCACACATCTGTTGTACGCCATATGGTTTTGGCCTTGTCTGCTATGTGCCGTTGCAGCAACCGGACATACCGTTTCACAAGGTGCATGGTTACAGTGTTGACACATTACAGGTTGGAAAGCTACTTGCGGGTTGGCCGATGGATTTTCCATTTCACCAAAGCCACCCAAGGAACCATTTTCACCCCAAAGGCCATCTAAATTGTCTTTTCTTTCATTATCCCCTTCAAAGGTCTCTTCTGAAGAATAATAACGGTCGATACGCAACCAGTGCATATCCCTGGATTTTCTGATTTCTTGCTTGCCCACTACGGGAACATTGTTCTCTGCATGACATGCAATAACACACGCCCCACAACCCGTACAGGCATTTAAATCTATGGAAAGGTTGAAGTGATGTCCAATGGAACGATCAAATTCAGCCCACAAATCTACTGATGTTGCCGGAACTTCTTGGTGGTCCAAAGACACGACGGGAATAGGATTCCATTCTGCGTGGTCTTTGGTATTGAATATCTCCAAAGTAGTTTCTTTGATGATATCACCCCTACCCATTAGGGTATTGTGCAACTGTACACAGGCAAACTCGTGCATCCCTTCCACCTTTGAAATAGAAGCGGATTGCACATTGTTGAAATTTTTATATACTTGAAATGCATTGACACCGGTCTGCATTTCTTCTTTCATTCCCGCTCTTTTACCATACCCAAGCGAAAGACCTAACGTACCTTTTGCTTGACCCGGCTGTATGATTACAGGAATATTATTTATGGTAACGCCATCTACGGTAAGATTGACATAACTACCGTCCAAGCCACCATTGGCTACATTTTCATTGACCAATTCCAATTCCGCGGCATCCGCTTTGGAAACTGTTACGTAGTTATCCCAAGAAACCCTGCTTATTGGATCTGGAAATTCTTGCAACCAAGGATTGCTTGCTTGCTTACCGTCCCCCATTCCTACTTTGGAATATAACATCAACTCCATCCCTTCACTGGTCGCATTCTCCAAAGAACGTATGGCAGATGCCAATGGAACCGCGGCTACTTCGGTTGTATCTTCAGTTTCGGTTACCTCTTCAGTATTTTGCGTTGCAGCATCCGCAGTATCGAACATGGGCACTACCCCAGAGAAGGTACCGTCTTGCAATGCCTTGCTCCAACTGGAACCGTTTAGGATTCCGGCGGACCAATTTTCTTTTATAAAATCATAATAGGTTTGCTC
>CALGQU010000220.1 GCA_937959125.1 uncultured Croceitalea sp. | reverse complement strand
CTTTGGCTTGGGAACCAAAACCTACGACAACAACTTCATCCAGTTTTGCAGAATCTTCTTCTAAAGTTACATTTAGTGTACTCTGTCCATTGACTGCGACTTCTTGCGTCTTGTAACCAATGTAACTAAAGACCAAAGTAGCATTGGATGCTACCGTAATGGTGTAATTACCATCAAAATCCGTCGTAACACCGTTTGTGGTACCCTGCTCCACAATGTTTACCCCAGGGAGAGGCCCAACATTGTCGGATACGTTACCACTTACAGTTGTTTCCTGTGCAATTACGGTACCTGATACCATAAAAGCCAGAAAAACCAAAAGCGTCATAATTTGGCTTTTTTTCATAAAAATCGAGTTTAGATTAGTTAATTTTATGCTATGATAGTCTATGCTACTCAGCAAATGTAAAAATTAATTGCTATAATCAAAATTAAAAGTAAAAATAATTTTGATATCCTCAATAATAAATTCAAAAAATATGATTTGCTTAAAACTCCTGCGTTACACGGAATTTCGATCAATGAGCTGGGTGGGGACAATAGCTTGTTTATAGGACAACTGCTTTAGGTTTTTTGCGGTAAGCAACGCCATACGTTTAAAATCCGTTGAAATGGTAGTGATTCCCCCAGACACAATTTCTTTGACCAAATGATCATTAAAGGATACAACGCCAACATCTTTTCCTATCCTGTAATTAGAATCCCTACAATCTTTGAGAAGACTCCATAAATCCGAATCGCTTATAGTAAGATAAAGATGATCCTTCTTTAAAACTTCGTCCGTATAGTTCTGCAATACCTGCCCTTTAATATCATAATCCTTTAAAAAACGTTGGAACGATTCCAAAACCCCTTCTGGATAATCCAAGTCCTTTCTAAAGAACAACACCAATTTTTTGTACTTCCTAATTTTTAACAATAACTGCACCAAGGTGTTGTAGGTACTATGTTCAAACTCTTGGGTCACATAGGAGTATTGCGGTCCCAAATCCAAGAAGCGGTCAACAATAAGAAGACGTTCCACACTTAAACTTTGCAACAGCTTTTTTGTAGACTTGCTCTCTATAGGGACAATCACATAAAGGCCGTATTTGCCTTGTATGTTGGCAAAGATCGTTTCAAAAACCTCTTCATTGTTATGATGAAAAAAAACATCTATTTGTACCTTATCCCCAATCTCTTTTCGTAAAGCATTGTAAAATTCTTGCTGGAATCTTTGAAAGGAATACATGAGCAAGGCAATCTTTAAAAAAACCTTGGTCTTGTTGCTAATGATAAAATAACCCTTGGTCTTTTTAGATTCTATGAGTCCCCTATCCTTTAATTCCTCATAGGCCTTTACAATTGTCTTCCTTGCAAAACCAACCTCATCCACCATCACATTAATGGATGGCATCTGGTCGCCCACAGTCAAATATCCTGAATCTATAGCTTCTATAATGCCAAGCACCAATTGCTCATGCTTGGACAAAGAGTTAATTTCTTCAAGCTTTTTTATAAAGCCTATTAGTTTTACCAAAGTTGAATTGCTAGTTATTACGCGTAAATATTACGAAAAAAAAATCCGTTTCTGAAATTTAGTCTGGAAACTACCCGAAAAATGAGTATTCATTTTTAACAAACACCAAGTCCCGTAAGCCATACCATACCCCTATTGCTCCTTAAGGCCAAAAACATAGTTTTCCAGAAAAGCGTTGGTTTCCTTAGCTACCGATGCTAAATCCTTGGACGTTATATGTGAAGCAAGTACATGATCCCCCACATTTGGAAAAGCTACCTTATGTTTTCTACTTTGTTCCGTGCCCAATTGGTCAAACATTTTCAACATCGCATCAACAGATACCACCTTATCCTGTATAGAATCGTTTTTGTAGAAATACCCTAAAAACAACGGTTGCTCAACGTGTCCAAACGTATCCTCCGTCATGGTGGCATCCATTAATGCTTGCAAATGGGTCAATGCTTCCAATCTATACTTTGTGGTCCAATACTGGGCTTTTGCATCAGAGTCAGCTTCAAATTCATGATACGCGCTTCCCTTTACCTTTTTAGCCAACTCCAGACCCCATGGTTTTGCCAATAATTTGGCGCTCTGATCATAAATCTCAATGTTGGGGGAATACAGTACCAAAGCTTCGATATCTGGATTACCACCTGCTAAATGTAACGCCAAAGTCCCTCCGGTAGACGTACCGATAAGGATTACTTTTTCACCTATTAGCTTCCCTATGGCAATAGCCTCTTTGGCAGAAGTTATTAAATGGTCCGCGGTCAAATCCAACATGCCTTCTTTTTCCTGAAGGCCGTGTCCTGCGAGCCGTGGTAAAAATAGGTTGCATCCAAATCTTTTTGCAGTATTGATATGTATGGGATTCCCTTCTGCTTGGCTAGCAGACCATCCGTGTAGGTAAACCATGCTATAGGGCGTTTTTTGTGGAATACTATCTGCCCAAACTATTCTTGCCTCATTGTCCGTTCTTATTTTTTTGTTCTTTGCTTCGCGCGATTGGATCATCTCATCCAGCTCCTTCAGTTCCATATCCATTTCGGGAATTGTGGTATCCAAGTTTGGGGTCGCTACCGATGGTCCTAGCAAATACACGATGGCCAATATTCCCAAAATCCCCAACAAACCAACTATTATTTTTTTTATAACTCCCATGATTTTCCAATTACATTTATTGCTAAGGCCATCTAAGCCAATGATTAAAAATACGGTAATTTGTGCGGTAAGAATTGCTGCTCTATTGACTGAAGTTTCAATATATCATAATATAATAGAGCAAAATCCAATCCTTAGTAGTTTTTCCAGTTATTTAAATTATGGTAATTTAACGTTTTATACCTGATGAGCTATCTTCTTAAAATCTGGAAATCTTTAGGTCCCGGACTGCTTTTTGCCAGTATGGCTATTGGCAC
>CALGQU010000219.1 GCA_937959125.1 uncultured Croceitalea sp. | reverse complement strand
TTTCCGGTATCATAGATAAAGTTTACTTGGATGAAGGGGTAGAGGTCAAAGCTGGTGATTTAATTGCTGTTATTAAAGTAGTTCCTAACGAGCAATCCTTAAACCAAGCAGCAGGTAGGGTAAGAAATGCAGAGATTGCCTTGAGCAATGCCAAGTTGGAATACGATAGGAATAAGACCCTTTTTGACAAAGGAGTGGTTTCTAGCCAAGCGTTCAACAACCTAAAACTTACTTATGATCAAGCACAACAGGAAGTAAGTAACGCCAAAGCTGATTATCAAATTATTAGAAGGGGTTCCGCTGGCGGTTCTGCAAGTGCCAATACTAATATTAGGGCAACGGTATCTGGAACTATTTTGGAAATACCGGTAGAAGAAGGGGATCAGGTTATCCAGAGCAATAACTTTAATGATGGAACTACGATTGCGACAATTGCAGATATGACAAAAATGATATTTGAGGGTGAAGTTGATGAAGCGGAAGTAGGAAAATTGAAAGTAGGCATGCCTTTGGAAATAAATCTTGGTGCCCTTGAGAAAGATAAGTTTAGTGCCAAGCTAAAATTTATTGCCCCAAAGGGTATCGAAGAAGAAGGTGCCGTACAGTTTAAGATAGAAGGGGATTTGGTCGTAAATGACAGCACTTACGTTAGAGCTGGATATAGTGCCAATGCATCTATAGTTTTAGACGAAAAGAAAGATGTCCTTACGATAAAAGAAGCCTTGCTGCAGTTTGATAAGGAGACGGAGCAACCTTACGTAGAAATTGAAACCGGCGAAAATGAGTTTGAAAGAAAAGATTTGGAATTAGGGGTTAGTGATGGTATTGATGTTGAGGTGGTATCAGGCATTGATGAAGAAGCTAAAATTAAAGTGTGGAACAAACTGGAAAAAAAGAGTGATAACGACTCTTAAACCGCTAACCATTAGTTAACCAAAAAAATCAGAAAACGAGATGAAGTATAGAATCACGACAATTTTAATTCTTTGTGCCATGTTCATCACTAGTGCACAGGTCAAGAAATGGACCTTGGAAGAATGCGTAAAGTATGCAGTAGAGAACAATTTGACCATTTCCCAATTCAATTTGGATTTGGAGAATGCCAAGATTGACGAGTCTGATGCATTAGGGGCATTTATTCCCAGTTTAAACGGATCATCCTCTATTTCTTCCAATACGGGTTTATCCTTTAACCCTGCTACCAATGAACCTACCACGAACACCATTCTAAATGTTAACGCGAATATCAGTTCACAGCTAACCCTTTTTGATGGTCTTCGGAATTTTAAACGGGTGCAAAGAGCAAGGTTGAACGGTATTGCCAACCAGTATCGAGTAGACGATATCAAGGATGACATCCGACTAAATGTGGCCAATGCATATCTACAAGTGCTTTCCAACAAAGAAACCCTAAAGACCTTTGAGGCCCAATATGCGGTTACGGAACAAGATTTAAAGCGTACTGAGGAATTGGTGGATGCAGGTGTATCTCCAAGAGGTGATTTATTGGAAATTGAAGCTACAGCTGCCAATCAAGAACAGCAGGTCATTAATAGCGAAAGTTTGGTTTTAATCGCTAAAATCAACCTTGCCCAGCTTCTACAAATTACGGACTATGACAATTTTGAAATTGCTGATGAAACCTTTGAGATACCTCCATCAGATATTCTAAGCAATTCCCCAAAAGTCATATTCGATAAAGCCTTGACTTTTAGGAATGATATCAAATTTTCAGAATCCAACGTGGAATTGTCTGAAAAAGACTTGGAAATTGCAAAAGGAGCAAGATATCCAACTTTAACGGGTTTTTTCAATTACAATACCCGGTATTCCGATCAAAACAATTTTTTAGGTAACTTTTTTGACCAGCTGTATATTTTTGATGGAATTTCATATGGAGCGCAATTAAATGTTCCTGTATTCAATGGATGGAACGTAAGGAACAATATTAAGAGAGCCAAAATTAATGTTGATATCAACAAAGTACAACTAGAGCAGCAAAAATTACAGTTGGAAACGGATATACAACAGGCCTATGTGAACGTAACGGTTTCTCTAAAGGCTTATGAAGCAGCTGAAAAAACCTTAGAAGCTAGAAGATTGGCTTATGATTATGCAAAGGAACGTTTTAATGTAGGTTTAATGAACGCCTTCAACTTTAGCCAAGCCCAATCAAGATTGGATAATGCGGAAGCCGACGTGGTGAGAACCAAATACGACCACATATTTAGACTTAAAATATTGGAGTTCTTCTACGGTATTCCTTTATCCTTAAACTAAGGTATATTTGCGGCTGTTATGGCCAACATTTTAAATATAGAAACGGCAACGACCAATTGCTCGGTCAGTGTCGCTAAGGATGGAAAGGTAGTCTCTTTGATAGAAGAGAACACACCTAATTATTCACATTCAGAACAATTACATGTTTTTATAGAAGAAGCCTTGAAAAAGGCTTCTTTTTCATTTTTGGATTTAGATGCCATTGCAGTTAGTAAAGGCCCGGGTTCCTATACAGGGCTGCGTATTGGGGTGTCTGCCGCCAAAGGACTTTGTTTTGCCCTTGATTTGCCCTTAATTTCCATACCCACCCTGGAAAGTTTGGCACATCAAGTACAAGTAGATGATGATGCCGTGGTAATTCCGGTCTTGGATGCTAGGCGCATGGAAGTATATTCTTGTGTATTTGATGCCACCCATAACGAGATTCGTGAAACCCAAGCAGAAATTATTGAACCCAATTCTTTTTCCGCTTACTTAAAATATAATTCCATTTACTTGGTGGGTAGCGGTGCTACAAAATGTAAGGAGGTATTGGTGGACCCAAAGTTTCAATTTATGGAAACGGCAGTACCCTCGGCCAAGGAGATGGCACTACTTTCTTTTGATAAGTATAAAACAAGGGATTTTGAGGATGTTGCCTATTTTGAACCTTATTATTTAAAGGATTTTGTACTCCAGAAAAAAAAGAAAAAAACCTAGGCGTTCTCTTTCATTTGGTGCATGACCCGCTGCGGGAACGGAATTTCTATACCCGCCTTATCAAAACGAATTTTTGACTCTTCGTGCACATAAAACTTGGCAGGCCAAAAATTTTCGTTGTGTGCCCAAAACCGCAATGAAAGATTTACGGAACTATCCCCTAAAGAACCTACATAGACTTCCGGCATGGGATCTTTTAAAATGTGCTCGTTTTCTTCGCATAGCTGCAATAAAATTTCTTTGGCTTCTTTAATATTGGACCCATATCCAATGCCTACGGTATAATTATCCCTTCTAATAGGTTCCGCATTGTAGTTGATAACATTGCCATTGGATAATTGCCCGTTGGGAATAATGGCCAATTGATTGCCAAAGGTGTTCAATTTGGTGTTGAAAATGGAAATTTCCTTTACGGTACCTTCTACACCTTGGGCAGAAATAAAGTCCCCAATTTTAAATGGTTTAAAGAGTAGTATTAAAACCCCACCTGCAAAATTGGCAAGCGAACCCTGCAGCGCAAGACCAATGGCCAAGCCTGCCGCTCCCAACATAGCCACTAAGGAAGAGGTTTTTACGCCAAGTTGGGTGACCACAAGAACAAAAAGTATAATTTTAAGGGTAATCCCTATAAAACTTTGCAAAAAGGTCTCTAACGTTGGATCGTAGTCCTTTCTCTCAAAAAATTTATGGACCATTTTATTTAAAAAACGGACCACCCAAAGCCCAACAATGAGCAATACGATGGCCATAATCAAATCTGGAAGCAGGTTCCATGCCCAATCTATGGCATTGTCTATATGCAATTGGATATCCGTAAATTTTTCCATGGGTTAAATTTTGCGCGAAACTAAAAAACGGAGTGCCTAAAAACAACTCCCTTTCCCTAAGATTTGGTTAATGTTTTTAAAGCTGTTTTAACAGTTGGTCCACTTGGGTAACGGGCAGTTTGCAACTCCCTTCTATACAAGCATAAATTAAGGTCTCACCCTCTGCATACCTGTTTTTCAGAAGTTCCAGTGGTCCTTCCTTTTCGGTACCTACAAGAATACTATTGGGTAGGTACTGGGCCGCAATTTGATTTCCAAGGGATTCGTACTGTTCTCCAACGACAGCTATTTCATAGAAATTAAGGTTTTCATATAGCACCAAATGCATCCAGTTGGCAAAACTTTGCCCATTTTCGCCAAAGTTATCTTGAACATTTTTGAGCATTTGATGTGCCCTTTCCCCGTAACCTGCTTTAGCATAAATCTTATGAAGCTTCACCAAGTTGTGGGCCATAATGGAATTTGAAGAGGAAATAACATTGTCATTGCTTTCTATAGTCCTTCTGATCAAGGAAACATCCTCATCCGAAGTAAAGAAGAATAGGCCACTTTCTTGATCCCCAAAATGGGCAATGGAATAATCTGTTAAGCTTTTGGCAATCGATAACCACTGTTGGTCAAAAGTAACCTCATAAAGGGCGACAAAAGCCTCTATGGTAGTCGCATAGTCTTCTAAAAAGCCATTAATGGTACTCTTTCCGTTTTTATGGTTTCGGTATAATCCTCCCGACGGTCGGAGCATTTCGTTTTTAATAAATGCAGCGTTTTTAAGGGCGATTTTAAGGTAGTCGTCGTTTTCAAGATAACGATGTGCGTCTAGCAAACCTTTTAACATCAGACCATTCCAAGAGGTTAGTATTTTATCGTCCAATCTTGGTTTGTTCCGTTTGCTTCGTTCTTTTTTGAGCAGGATTAAACTGCTTTTTATCTTTTCTTGCAGTAAATCGACGGGAATACCAAGTCTTTCAGCAATTTCTTCATCTGATTTATCCCTAATCAGCACATAATTTTCTTCCCAAGCCCCGTAAGAATTGATATTGAAGTACGCTTTGAATATTTCAAAATCGGCACCTAAAAGTTGTTCCAATTCTTCTTTGGCCCAAACATAATACGCTCCTTCCTCCAATTCCCCGGTTTCCGTTAAACTATCTGCATCCAAGGAAGAATAAAAGCCTCCGTTGTCATCCCATAGTTCTTCCAGTACAAAGGCAATAGTCTGTTCCACGGTGGCCTTGTAAAGCGGGTTTTTGCTAACGGCATAGTTTTTGGCATAAAGGCTGATCAATTGTCCGTTGTCATAAAGCATTTTTTCAAAATGCGGCACATGCCATTTGGTGTCCACGGAATATCTGGAAAATCCTCCCCCCACATGATCATAAATTCCGCCATAAGCCATTCGGGTCAACGTAGTCTCTACATATTCCATAATCTCGCCTTTATTTTGGGACGTGGCATAGTGCAAAAGGAAATCCAAATTATTGGGCATCATAAACTTTGGTGCCCTTTTAAACCCTCCAAGAAAGGTATCAAAATAGGTGGCCCATTTTTGAACGGCACTGTCAAGGGCTACCATATCAAATGCAGGGGCTTCCGTATTGTTCTCTACTAGGTTGATGGCTTTGATGCCCCTTTCCAAATCAGATGCATAACCAATGATTTTGTTAGGATCTTCTTTGTAGAGCTCCGTAAGTTTGTTCAAAGTTTGTACCCAGTTATCCTTTGCAACGTAGGTAGCTCCCCAAAAAGGCCTTCCGTCCGGCAGCGCTACTATGTTCAACGGCCAGCCACCGCTCCCGGTCATCATCTGTATGGCATCCATATAGATTTGATCTACATCTGGCCGTTCTTCGCGGTCAATTTTAATGTTGATGAAATTTTCATTCATGATTTTAGCCACTTCTTCATCTTCAAAACACTCGTGTTCCATAACATGGCACCAATGGCAGGCAGCGTACCCAATACTAATAAGTAAGGGTTTGTTCTCCTTTTTTGCCCTTTCCAATACTTCTGGATGCCAAGCCTCCCAGTTTACCGGGTTATGTGCGTGTTGCAAAAGATAAGGACTGGTTTCATGGATAAGGGCATTGGTGTATTTATGGTCCATCTGTTCTTTTTTTTGCGTACAGCCAATCAATAAAATGATGAACAAAATGAAGGATGTAATCTTTCTCATGTGCTAAAAACGTGGTATAAAAAAAGCGCCCCAACGGACGCTAAATTTTTATTTCGGCGGATTTATTTTACCTCAAAGGTAATTTTAACGTTTACACGATAATCCACTAGTGCTCCATCTTTAACCGTCGCACTTTGCTCGTTTAAATAAACGGAACGAATGTTCTTAACGGATTTAGACGCATGTGCCACAGCCTTTGCGGCGGCATCTTCCCAGCCCTTTTCAGAATTGGCCAAGACCTCAATAACTTTTAAAACTGCCATTGTTTTGTGTTTTTAAATTTCTCCAATTTATGGAAATAAAAGCAATTCATTCTTAAAGTAAGGGAAAATTAGCCATTTAAGGCGACTACCTCATTTATCTTGTCCCCAAGCATATTCTTCAACATGGTCTCAATACCGTTTTTTAACGTAAATGTAGAGGACGGGCAGCCACTACAGGCCCCTTGTAAAATAACATTGACGGTTTTGCTGTCCTCTTCATAAGACTGAAACATAATATTACCACCATCACTGGCTACAGCGGGTTTTACGTACTCTTCAAGAATATCTATGATTTGTTTGGAAGTATCGTCATAAACTTCTTGAACCTCATTTTCGGCAGTTTTCTTTTCGGCTTGCCGTTGTTCAAAATCTGCGGCGATAACTTGTTTTCCATCAGCTAAAAAATCCCGAATGGATTCACGGACCTCTAAGGTGACTTCTTCCCATTCCGTCACTTCATATTTGGTCACGGAAATGTAATTCTTATCAAAGAAAACTTCTTTGACAAAAGGAAAATGAAAGAGTTGTTGTGCCAAAGGCGAATTCTTGGCTTCGTCAATATTCTTAAATTCAAAAATGGCGGGAACAATGACTTTATTGGCCACAAACTTCATGACCCCAGGATTTGGGGTGACCTCCGCGTAGACCGTAACCGCCTCTTTCTTTGTGTTTGCCTCTTCCAAAACAACCGGTTCACCTGCATTTAAATATTCTACCAATTGTTGGGCAACTTCGTCCTTAACATCGTTCCATTGCACAATGTCAAAACGCTCTAAGGCTATAAAATTCCCAGAGATGTATACTGTTTTTATAAAGGGTAGGTAAAAGAGTTGCTGCGCCAAAGGTGAGTTTTTAGCCTCGTCAATATTTTTAAACTCGTAGTTTTGCTTTACCAAAAAGTGGTTGGCTTCAAATTTGAGTATGGCCGGATTACTGGTTTCCAAGAGGGTAATGTGATATTCTTTCATCGCCTTATTTTTTGCAAAAATACAAAGGAAATATGGTGATAAAAAGATATAATAATGTTGATATAAGACCGTTATAGAAATGCTTGCCAAGCATAGCTATATATAATTTAGCCCCATTTTAGATGAAAAGATTTACCTTATTCTTTGCCTTGGTTTCCTTTTTTGCGTCCCAATTGCGCGCGCAGGAAGGTATTCCTGTTTACTTTGATTATTTGGCAGATAACTATTATTTGGTCTATCCGTCTATGGCGGGTATTGGCCAAGGGGGTAAAGTGCGTGTGACCGCAAGACAACAATGGTTTGATGTTGATCAAGCCCCCAACCTACAGACCGTGAATGCCAATTTTCGTGTAGGGGAGCGTAGTGGTGTTGGTGGTATTTTATTTAATGATAGAAACGGTTTCCACTCGCAAACCGGTCTTAAGCTTACCTATGCCCACCATTTGCAATTAGGTGGGGATTTTAGGACCTTGAACCAAGTATCTTTTGGTTTAAGTGGTGTGATATTGTTGAGCAGTTTGGATGAAACGGAATTTAGATCGGTCATACCTGATCCAATTATCAATGGAATCAAAAATACGACCAGCTATTTTAATACGGACTTTGGGGTTTCTTACAACTACCTGGAATTCTATGCCCATGGCGCCATTTTAAATCTTTTGGGAACGGGAAGGGATTTATATACTGCTGTGGAATTTGATAACCTAAGGAGATATCTGATTTCTGCCGGGTACGTTTTTGGCCGGGGTTCCTTTAGGGTAGAACCCTCTTTTTTGTTTCAGTTGACAGAGTTTACAGAAGAAAGAACCTTGGATTTGAACGCCAAAGTTTATAAAGACGTGGGCAATGCTACTATTTGGGGCGGACTGTCCTATAGAAGAAGTTTTGATGGTGCCCAATTTCTTCAAAATGGGCAATTGGGAGAGCAACGTTTGCAGCTCTTTACGCCTATTGTAGGGATCAATATCAATCGCTTTTTATTTTCCTATAACTACTCTTATCAATCTGGGGATATTCGTTTTTCCAATGGTGGATTCCATCAAATTACCCTAGGATTGGATTTTGGGGAGCAGCCGGAAAATAGGTACGATTGCTACTGTCCCGCTGCTAATTAAACACCTGTTGACCCCAATAATCCTTTGGCTTTAAGTTATTTCCAACTGTAATTCTTAGCGGCTGCTTGCTTATGAATAGCATTCAGCATCACATTTTCCAAAGTACCTTCTTGTTTGGTTTCCTTGCTTTTTATATAAGCCATCCGCTTTTTTTGTAGCTCTTGTATTTCGCGGTTTATTTTTGTTCTTGAAGCTTTGTTTTTCGCAATGTAGCCCTCAATTTCCGTAACGGATTTGTTCTGCAATTCCGCAGGAAGTTGCTCTTTGTCCAAAGCCTCCAGGTCAAAATTTTCATCTTCCGTGGCATCGACCAAATCCCATGACGCATTGTTGTAAAGACGGGTACTTTTGCTTACCGCTCGCTTTACGGCCACCTCTTCATTAATTTCATAAGCCGCATTGTCTTGCGTTCGTTGTGCAGCAACTTTTTTTTGTCCAAGACTACCATAAGAGATATAAGTTCTGTTCAATTTCCCATTAAGTTGAATAATGATATCATCATAAGGGGTAGCGATATGGACTACCTTTCTGTTATGATTAATAGCCATGTATTCCCCGCCGGTAAGTATTGCCCCCTCTTTCCATTTACTGCCAATACCTTGTTCATAAGCCCCACAGAATATAGTGTTTACAACCACATCCTTTTCCTTGGCCTGTGCCGCGGCATCCTTAAAATTGAACCTTCCTTGATTAAATGGTTCATTGCCGGCAATAAAAATGAGTTTAAGATCATCTTTGTTTTTACCCCATTCCAATTGTTTTAAAGAGGTATTTAGGGCTTGTCCGCAAAACTCTTCACCTCCATTGGTGGTCAATGAGAACAACTTTTCCGAGATGGCATCCAGATCACTACTAAACCCAATAACCTGCCTTACATATCCTTCTCTTGAACTAAGGCCGTCATTTCCATATTCGTATAGAGCTATTTTCAGGTCCGGTCTAGTGGTATTACCGCATCGTACATCACTGAACTCATTTACAATATCCCATAATTGCGATTTAGCTTGGTCTATTAACCCATCCATGCTATTGCTGGTATCCAATAACAAGGCAATTTTCACATACTGCTTTGTTGGTTTTTCTGCGGTTACCTTTACGGTTTTGGGAATCTTGGTTTTTACCCATACTTGTTTGATATCACTTTTTTTTATCATGGTCTTTGCAGATAAACTGAATGTCAGTAAGCATGCCATTAGAAGCGTTGTTCGTCTCATACCTGTAGTATTAAATGATTTTTTGATAAAAGTAATGGCAGTTTTTTGTCCTAAAAATCAGAAATGAGCCTATTCCCCTTTTGAATGAGGGAAAAAGGAAATCCGTTTAGTGATGCAGGTAAATGATGGCTTTTTATCCTGTATTTCGCAGAATGCCCATTTTTTAGACCGCATTAAAACCCTTAAGTTTACTGGGCTTAACGTAATAGCATGGTACAACGTATTTATTTGGCACTCCTATTTTTCGGTATCGTTTTTACCGTATTCCCGCAATATTCCGGTCAAACTAGGGTTGTCGAAATTGAAGGTTCCGTCCGAAGTGAGGATAATGACATTCCCATGCCCAATGTGAACATAGCCACTAGCGAAGGATCATTTACGACGACGAACCATCTTGGCGAATATAAAATTAAGGTTGCCATGGGCGACTATCTTATTTTTAGCAGTCCGTATTTTGAAACCGTAAGGCATAAGGTAACTTCAGATGAAGATATTACCGTGAAGGTAAAAGACTTTGATGGCGATACTAACCGCAGAAGGAGTACCATACCTAATAACGCATATAAAGTAGCATTGGATTCGGCTTTGTTCTATAAAGAAAAGAATATTGAAAAAAGCATAGACTTTATTGCCAAGGCCATTGAATCCTTGGGGGCAAGGGCAAAAAAGAAAGAATTGTCCAAGGCATTGACCTTGCTTGGTGATGTATATCTATTCCACGGGCAATATGATTTGGCCATTTCCAGCTTGGAGGATGCCCAAAATGCCCAAAAAACGGGGAGCAATAGTTTGTTGTTGGGGCAGGCCTATGTTAAGAACAGGGATTTTGGATTGGCACAAGAAACATTTGATCAACTTTTAGATGCAAAACGGATGAAACCGTTGCAGCGCATTGCCTTGTATGAGGGATTGGGGGATACGCATCTTTCATTGGGGCAATTGGATCTTTCCTTAGAGTACTATAGGGAAGGTTTGACCATTGCAGAGAAAAATCAAGTGACACCCAAGGTTATTGATTTAAACTCAAAAATAGCCGATGCCTTTGCCGCGGCAGACAGAAAAATTGAAGCGCAGGACTACTACAATAACTCCCTAAAATTATCAAAAGACCAAGCGCCACAACGCGCTATTCAAGAGAGCGAAAAAGTGGCCGACTTTTATAATGATGCCAACCGCTTTGATGATGAGATCCAATTACGAAAACAGAGCTTAAAGAAACTAAAGCAGTTGCCCGCGCCGGAGAAAAAAGAAAGTTTTCAAGTCCCAGATTCCATAAGCTCGCAAAGGATAAATTATAAAATTGCAAATGCCTATATCTCCCAAGATAAATTGAGTGAAGCCATTCCGTTTCTGGAAAAAAGTATCGTAGAGGCAAATAAGGAGGCCGATTTGGTCGTAGAAAAAGATGCCACCCGTAAACTTTCTGAAGTATATCGCTATAAAGGGGATGTTGACAAGGCCTTTGAAAACTATCAAAAATATGGGATCTTGGTAGATAGTTTATACGTGCTTAAGGAGCAAGAAATTTCCAGATTGGCACGTTTGAACAGGGAGATTACGTCCAAACAAAATAGGATTGCAAGTTTGGAGCAAGATCGGGAGTTGTCCCAGAGCAAGTACAATTTGGCCATAACGGAACAGCAACTTTCCTTGGAACGTGGAAAAAGGCAGGAGTGGCTGATCTATTCTTTGTTGTTCGCGATATTATTGTTAGGGTTAGCCGCTTTTTTTTACTACCGCAGCAATAACCAGCAAAAACTGGCGAATAATCTTTTGGCCTTAAAATCTTTAAGGACCCAGATGAACCCCCACTTTATTTTTAATGCGCTCAACTCGGTCAACAACTATATCGCAAAAAATGATGAGCGTAACGCCAATAGGTTTTTAAGTGAGTTTTCTACCTTAATGCGTACGGTGCTGGAAAATTCTGAGGAAGATTTTATCCCTTTGTCCAAAGAACTGGAATTGTTGCAACTGTATGTAAAACTGGAACATTCCAGATTTCCGGAAAAGTTCGACTATGCGCTTAATATTGATGAAAAAGTGGACATCCAATATTTTGAAATTCCGCCAATGTTGTTGCAACCCTATATAGAGAATGCCATTTGGCACGGTTTACGGTAT
Source organism: uncultured Croceitalea sp. (assembly GCA_937959125.1). Classification (GTDB taxonomy): domain Bacteria; phylum Bacteroidota; class Bacteroidia; order Flavobacteriales; family Flavobacteriaceae; genus Croceitalea. The sequence goes on along the minus strand of CALGQU010000219.1, from coordinate 749 downwards.
AAAGAGGAGAAAGGGTTTTTAAAGATAAACCTATTCCAGCCCAGTCCACAACTCCTACAGATAGCCATTTTGGATAATGGTATTGGCAGAAAGAAATCGGCGCAGCTAAAAACGCAACATCAGAAAAAACAACGCTCCAAGGGTATGGGGAATATTAAGAAGCGAATCGCCATTTTGAATACCATGCATAAAAACAAAGTAGATGTGACCATCACGGACCTGTACGATGACGAAACCGGTACCAAAGTAATTTTGGTCCTTAAAAAAGACTAGTAGCTACAAATACACCAAAAAATGAAACTAAAAACAGTAATCGTAGAAGACGAGGCAAACAGTAGGGAAATTTTACGAAATTACTTGGCCAAGTATTGTGATAATGTAGACTTGGTCGCAGAAGCCGCTACCATAAATGAAGGATTGGAACAGTTAAAAAACCATAGTCCGGATTTGGTTTTTTTAGACGTAGAAATGCCATTTGGCAATGCTTTTGATCTATTGGAGCAATTGCCGGAGCGTAACTTTGAAACCGTATTTGTAACGGCCTACGACCAATATGCCTTGGAAGCCCTCAACAATCACGCGGCATATTACCTCATGAAACCTATAAATATTGATGAACTTATAAAGGCGGTCGCCTATGTAACGGAGATTAAAAATGGGGAAAATGCCTTGGAAGGAAAGGTATTACAGACCAAATGGAAAAAGACGGAAGGTAAGATTACCATACCCCAACAAGACGGTTTTCAAGT
>CALGQU010000218.1 GCA_937959125.1 uncultured Croceitalea sp. | reverse complement strand
CTTAAAGATAGTAAATTTTCTTAATATAAAATGTTAATTAACAAATGGTTAAATCATGTTGCAGGTAGTTTACGATTTAGAATTTATTTTACCTTTAACCAAGGCTTGACGGGTTTTGTAGTAGCGGTACAAGAAATCATAACATACCATTTCATTCAATCTGTTTTTCGATTTGAACAAACGGTTCATTAGCATATGGATGTAACTTCCCATAAGATTATTCAGGGGAACTTGCAGTTGATTATGCTCATGGACTTTGCGTATTTCATTGGCAACTGGTACAAGGTTGGTGTAAGCCTCTTGTAAAATGCTTAGTATGGGTTCGTAATCTGGTTCTTCCTGTACGGCAAACTCCATAAAATGTGCAATGCTTTTTCGTTCTTTACGGTACTTGTCATCTAATTGCTTTTTTAAGGGACGAGACATATTGAACTCCCTACCAAAACCAATCTTTAAATTTTCTAGGAGCAGAAGCTTTTCTTCCAGCGAGTATTTAAAGGCACTTAAAAGGATATCTACGGCCCGTAAGCCATATTGCCAACGGAGTTGCTCTCCTTCATCGCCCTCGATTAAATCTAAAAACCGGGTGGTTGCCCAACTGTCGACACAGAAAAGGGACTCGGACAGTTCCATGGTATTTTCACCATAACGTTCCAATTCACGATTGTAGGTGTCAAGCTGCACTTTCCATACCATATCGTCTTCCAGAAAGGGTTTTAGCTTTTCAAACAATCCTTTAATAATGGGAGCTAATGAACCATCGTCGGTAACCCTAAAACGAATTCGTAAATGAGGCTTGGGGTCCGAATAGCGAATAAAAAACCACTTTTGCAGCTGTTTTTGGGTTTCAAATTCTTGGACCAAGGGTAATATGACTTCCGTCAATATAATATCTGCGGTTTTAGGACCGGTATAGATTTTGTAGTACAACCATGGACTGCCGGTGATAAAACTACGCTGTACCATAGGTTGCTGAATTTAATTTTTGGGTGTGCCCCATTTTTTGTTCATTAAAAAAAGAAACTACAACTTGATTGGTATGATGCCCCTTCCCAGAAAACACGAGCCCGTTTTGATGGTGTAAGAATTCCTTAAGGATAAATTCTTCCCGGTTCTTAATGACGTCCAATAGCATAAGTGCCGAAGTAGCATTTTCCAGGTTTACCAGCAGTTCGTTATCCCCATCAGCCAATAAGGTATATTGAGGTATTGCCCGTTCTTTTTGCAATTGTTTTATAGCTTCCATTAGTTTTTCATTGTCTGATTTTAGTTGTACCAATGGCTGGATATCTTTTTTACGGATACGCCACTTCGCTGCATGAAAAATGAGGTTGTCGTACTCTACTCTTGGGATAAAATCGAACATTGAATCTAAAGGGCCAAAACTAAAGTTAATCCCGCCACGGAGTCCCTGTGTTTGCATATCGGACAAAAAATGGTAGATAGGTAAGGCGTTTGCTGAGAAGTTGTGGGCATTTGTTAGGCGTGGCAATACTTCTTTATTATATTTTTTTGATCGTAAAAAAATACGTCCTCCTTTGATGGAGATGTATAGGTCATCCAAGGAAATTCTTTGATTTTCAGGTAGCATTGATGTTGAGAGATAGGGAATTTCAAATTCCCTGAAATTGGGTCGCATTAAGATATTTCCAACCCGGGCCTCTGGCAAATGCACGATTTCTGCCAAAATTTTATCGGGTTCCATTTCTTTTTCCGCAGCTATTATTTGTTCTGTAAATGGTGTTAGTCTACTATTCTTATGACAAAACCTTCCCAAAAGGTTGGCTGCGGAAGATCCACCACTGCCAGAGATCATGATTTTTGTGTCACCATCATCCTTTACCAGCTGCACCATCGCGGATAAGGTGTTGGGAAGGTTCTCCCAGGAAACGGGAAAATCCTTAAAATCAGCATCATCAATCTTGATGATGGACTGTTTGGATTTTTGTGCTTCCAGTAGTTTTTTCAATAGAATGCCGTATACACGGTTCAGTTTTATATTTTGTTTCTGAAATACGTCATCAGAAGGCGGTATAAACAGATCATCTATAAGGGGATTAATATCGCCATTACCAGAATTTTGTAGATAACCAATACCTGTTTCTACATCCAATACTTTGGACAGAGGCATTTCGCGTTCTTCATAGCGTTCAAGGAAAGCGTCCTTAAACTTGGATAGGTTGTTCTCGGTAGCTATGGGGGTGATTCGGTTGAAAAGGGTCAATGCTTTTTGTACAGCGGCTACTATTCCGTGGTCCAACGTACAATGGGTGGTATGGGGTTCCAAATCCGCTTGAAATAAATATTTTAATTCAAATGCTGTTTCTTGTTGCTTTAGAAAAGTGCTTAATGCTAAATAGGAATTAGGATCATTGCCAAGGTGTTGATCAAACGCATCAAAACGTTCAGAAATAGTCTGGAGGAAATCTATTTCCCTATTACAGCTGTTCAACCCCCTTAAAATTTGCAGCATTTGTTCCACAAATGTCGGCCCACTTACGGCAGGTTCCAGATTACTTGTTAATACCTGGCTTTCCAATAATTCATCCAAGAAGCCGTATGCCTCTTCCGGTGAAATGGTATCGTCTATTAAGGCATCCGCCAATTCCTGTAAGGATGCTCCGTGGGTTGCAGATTCTAACAAGGTTTGCAAATAAGACGAATGATCAATCTCTACGATTTGATGTTGCCTTCTGCTATTTAAATAATAATACTCTATATAGCGTAACTTTTGTCCGGCTTTGTACAAACTGGAATTAGGAAAATAGGTAAGCTGTTGTTTTATATGTTCCTTTTTTGCTAGGTCTTGTGATAGGGCCACC
>CALGQU010000217.1 GCA_937959125.1 uncultured Croceitalea sp. | reverse complement strand
GGATGTTGATCGGTCTTTTCTAAAAAACGTAACCAATATAATGCTTACCAGAGATCCCGTTGAAATGCTACCCTCCTTTGCTGAGGTCATTGAAAATCCCACCATGGAAGATGTGGGGTACGAACGTCATACGGAATTGGTAGATTACCTCCAAGAATGGGGTAATTCCCCAATTGTTTTGGATTCAAAAAAAATCTTGTTGAACCCGCAAAAAGTATTATCCCAATTATGCAACAACATTGGTATTCCTTTTAACGAAAATATGTTGAGTTGGAAAGCAGGTGCGCGTCCGGAAGACGGTGTGTGGGCAAAGTATTGGTACGGAAGTATCCACCAATCACAAGGGTTTAAGAAGTACCAACCCAAGACAGCACCTTTTCCGGAAAGGTTGAAACCATTGCTGCGTGACTGTCTTCCTCATTATCGCCGTCTTATGGAACTGTCAATAGGGTGAAAAATTAAAAGTATGGGTTAGTCCTAATTGTAAAAACTAGTTTGTACCCCAATCTCTGGGCACTTGGGTAAACTTTCGGGTATCGGCTTTGGTCAAGGTTTTAAAGTCGGCGGGGCGTTCCATACCGTGAACAGCGTCTAAAAAAGCTTTTGGTAGTCCCGTAAGTTTCCGTTCCTTTAGATCCATCCAACCGCCCATCATTTCGCAACGCGCAAAGTTTTTACCATTGCCATCATAGAAATTGTGTAAAAACTCAAAGAACATCCCATCGGCACTCATGCCCTTGAATTCAGTAGTTACCCGTACAGGTTTTCCAATAAAAACCTCCCTAAAATAATAGAGGTGTTCGTAAAAGGCTACAGGGCCAATGTTGTGTTTCAACATGCTTTTTTGGTTGAAACCCAATTGTTCCAAAAAAGACATTCGGGTATGGCTGGCAAATTCAATATAGGATGAATTGCCCAAATGGCGATTGGCATCTAAATCGCTCCAACGAATCTCGAATTCCTTAAAAAATACGACGTCAATTTTGTTATGCATGCATAATAGTTGTAAAAAAAGCCTAGCTTTGAAGAATACGTAAAGATAGTATCGTATTTTGTATTTTTTCGTAATTAACCTTGAATTCCCGTTATGAGTCAAAAAGCATCCTTTATCAACGATCTTAGTTTGCCGGCGGTAGCAGCACCCATGTTTTTAATTTCTGGCCCGCAATTGGTCATTGAATGCTGTAAAAACGGTATTGTAGGTACTTTTCCTGCATTAAACCAGCGAACCAGCGAAGGTTTTGAGGAATGGCTGATTGAAATTAAGACAGCACTCCAAAAGTTTGAGGAAGAGACTGGAAAAAAAGCTGCGCCCTTTGGAGTGAATCTTATCGTACACCCCACTAATCCACGGCTGGAGGCTGATGTAAAATTATGTATCAAGCACCAAGTGCCCTTGGTTATTACTTCCCTTGGTGCCGTAAGCATGGTCATAGATGCCATCCACAGTTACGGAGGGCTGGTCTTTCATGATGTTATCAAAAAACGCCATGCGGAGAAAGCTGCCGGTGCCGGTGTGGACGGACTTATTTTGGTGGCCGCGGGTGCTGGGGGCCATGCAGGGACCATAAATCCGATGAGTTTGGTAGCGGAGATTAAAAAATTCTTTGATAAGACCATCTTACTTTCCGGCTGTATTTCCACCGGGAGGGACATCGCATCAGCCATGCAAATGGGGGCAGATCTGGCCTATATGGGCACCCGTTTTATCAATGCTAAAGAGAGTATGGCACCCAAGGAGTACCAAGAGATGATCCAGGATGCCGGGGCGAGCGATGTTACCTATACGGCTGCCATTTCTGGGGTGCATGCCAACTTTCTGTCCAAAAGTCTAAAAGCTGCGGGTTTAACGGAAGAGGATTTAAAGAAAGACGTAAAAATTGATTTTGGCAAGGAACTGGATACCGAGGCCAAAGCTTGGAAGACCATTTGGTCCGCAGGGCAGGGCGTTACTACCATTGCAAATACCCTAGAGGTTGCCACTTTGGTGGATCAGTTAAAAGCCGAATTTAAATCCGCCATTGAGGATCAGATAAAACTTCTGGAACGCTATCCCAAATAAGAACAATGCCGTTGCTGTCCTCCCATTACCGCCCCCCTTTGTTTTTTAGGAACGGGCATTTTTCTACAATTTATGCCGGGGTATTCAGAAAAGTAAAAGGCCTGTCCCAAGAGCGGGAGAGACTGCAACTTTCCGATGGCGATTTTATGGATTTGGATTGGAGCACCACCTCAAAAGTTACCCAAAAGGCGGTGCTGCTTTTTCATGGGTTAGAGGGTAATGCCCAACGCCATTATATGATGGGCAGCGCCAAAAATTTAAACGCCAACGGTTATGATGTATGCGCCGTTAACCTAAGAAGTTGCAGCGGGGAGCAGAATGCCTTATATCGTTCGTACCACTCCGGGGCTACGGAAGATGTGAAAGCGGTCCTTGAACATGTGTTGGGGAAAAATCGATATGGCGAGCTGTTTTTAATGGGCTATAGCTTGGGAGGAAATTTAATACTAAAATATTTAGGGGAAGAACAAAAGCTCCCTAAAGAAATTAAAGGGGGTATGGGCATATCCGTCCCTTGCGATTTAAAAGATGCATGCGATCAGTTGTTGTTATCCAAAAACCGGATGTATGCCAAAAGATTCAAGGAACACTTGCTGGAAAAGCTTTGGGAAAAACAACGGCGTTTTCCCAATAGTATTGCTGCAAGTACCGTAAAGAGGATACGGACACTTAAGGATTTTGATGATAGGTATACCGCCCCTGCCCATGGTTTTAAAGATGCCTATGACTACTATGCCCAATGCAGTTCCAAACCGTTTTTATCCCGGATAAAAGTGCCAAGCTTGATTATTAATGCCCAAAACGACTCCTTTTTGGGTGCAGGGTGCTATCCCATTCAAGAAGCACAGGAAAATGACAAGCTTTTCTTGGAAATACCAAAATACGGTGGTCATGTTGGGTTTTGGGGCCAAGGGGAGTTCAACTATGTGGAGGAACGGGCCGTTTCTTTTTTTGATTCCTATTCCAAGGAGTAAATTACCTCAGGGTAAGCCCGCAAGGCATTTATACGAAACTGAATTTTAATTTCGAGCCGAAACGTAAAGTAGCATACCCTTTTGCAGTGCCAATAAAATAAATTTTTGCTACATTTAGGACGACTATTTACTCATAATGTTTAGAAGAATCCTTCCTATATTTCCCATACTTTTCCTTGCGCTGTGCACTTGTAATACCGACCCGGATTTTGATGATGAAGCCATTGGCTGTAGTTCAAGGTTAACGGCAAATGCCACTTTTGCTCAAGTAAAGAGCTTGTTTCAAGGGGAACTATTACAGATTCAAGACGATTTGATTATCGAAGGATATGTGGTTTCTTCGGATAGGAACGGGAATTTTTTTAGCGTACTACATTTTCAAGATGCCCCCGTGAATCCTACCGAAGGGTTTCAATTGCAACTGGATGTAAGGGAGAACCACTTATTATATCCTGTGGGCAGTAAAATCTATATCAAACTAAAGGGATTGTTTTTGGGCCAACGCCGGGATGTTTTTCAGTTAGGGGGTACGTTCGCTGCTTTTGGCACTACTTCCGTGGGTAGGCTCCCGGCCCTAAAGGCTCCGGAACATCTTTTTGTTTCTTGCGATACTCCGGTAGAAATCCAAGCCAATGTGATTGCTTTGAATGA
>CALGQU010000216.1 GCA_937959125.1 uncultured Croceitalea sp. | reverse complement strand
AAATCCCCAATTTCTGTTTATACCCCTGTTCTATATACATAAGTCTTCTATTAAACCAGCCTGCCAAGATAGGTTATTTCTGTAAAACAAATTTCCGTTGACCACCTGCAAAGGGCTATCAAAATTATTGGTAAACAAACTACCAGTACCTAAACCTTGAGGTCTTGTATTCCCCAAAGTGTACGTCCATTGTGCGATGGCATTTAATCCAATATTGCTCTCCAGGGCACTGGTTATCCACCAATCGATACCTATAGTAGTTACTAAATCTATCCATTCACCGCTACCTTTATATCCACCAACCAAACTGGGTTTTAAGATAATATACTGTGGCTTAATGGTTTGTAACAATTTCTTCTTTTCCGTTACACTAAAAACACCAATAAGTTCTTCATCCAATGCAATGGGCAAGGGGGTTGACCTGCACAACCGCGCCATTTCTTCCCATTGATTTGCTTTTATAGGTTGCTCAATGGAGTGTAGGTCAAAATCTGCCAAAGCTTCCAATTTCGATAGCGCATCAGCAGGACTAAATGCCCCATTGGCATCCACCCTAAGCTCAATTTGATCCTTATCAAAATTCTCTCGTATCGATTTCAATAGTTGAAGCTCTGTATCAAAATCGATGGCCCCAATTTTCATTTTAATACAGCTAAAACCTGCTTTAAGCTTCTCCTCTATTTGTCTCAGCATAAAATCTTTATCACCCATCCAAATAAGACCGTTGATATTGATGGGATGTTTTTTTTGTGTGAAACCAGACGGAAACAGCTCAAAAAGATTTGGAGCTTTTAATGACCGAAACGCTTGTTCCAACCCAAATTGAATGGAGGGAAATTCCAGCAATTGTCCCCAAAGTTCATCCAATCCTAAATGGATGTGCGCACAGGTCCATGCTAGTTTGGTTTCGTAATCATCACGGTCATCTACACTAAGGCCCCGTAAAATACCACATTCCCCTATCCCATAATTATCATTTTCCTTTAGGATCAAGAACCAAGTTTCCTTCTGGCGCATTATTCCTCTTGAAGTTCCACTTGGACGTTTAAAGTCTAATATATACTTCTTATACTTTGCCTCCATGGTTATCAAAATTAGTTATATTTTGAGGCTCTAATAATCAAAACATGGATAAATTGAAAGGAAAGGTTATTTGGATTACCGGTGCCTCATCTGGTATTGGGGAAGAACTTGCGTATCAACTTAGCCATGCCGGAGCAAAGCTGATTTTATCCGCGAGAAGGGAAACTATCCTTGAAAAAGTGAAACAAAACTGTAGTTCAAATGGGGTGGCCCATGTATTGGCTTTTGACAGCAATGCTTTTGACCAGGCTGAAACTATGGTCAACAAAGCCTTAACCTTTTATGGCCCTATTGATATCTTGATCAATAATGCCGGAATAAGCCAGCGTTCCTTGATTGCAGAAACCAAGTTTTCCGTGTATCAAGAGTTGATCAATATTGATTATCTGGGCGTGGTGGCCTTGACCAAGGCACTATTACCCCACTTTATCGCCAAAAAAAATGGACATTTTGTTACCGTAAGCAGCGTAATGGGGAAGTTTTCATCTCCCTACCGTTCCGGATATTGTGGTGCCAAGCATGCGTTACACGGTTTTTTTGACGCGTTACGGATGGAACATGAAAAGGACAATATTGCAGTTACCATGGTCTGCCCAGGTTTTGTACGGACCAATATTGCAAAAAGTTCATTGACCGCAGATGGTTCCGCCCAGGGCACAGAGGATACCGCTACTGCAAAAGGATTACCGGTCGCCAGTTTCTGTAAAAAAATGATCAGTGCCATCCAAAAGCAAAAACATGAGGTTTATATTGGAAAAATAGAAGCTTTTGGAGTATATGTGAAGCGGTTTTTTCCAAAACTCCTCCATAAAATGGTGTTGAACAGCAAAGTCCGCTAATTACTTAAAACTGAACCAGAAACGAACGCCTTCAGAATCCCTATCCACATTCAATTTGGATTGTAGTTGATTGACCAACCGGTTAATGAGACGCAGTCCCATGGAACCACTGGTACGTTCGTCCGTATCCTTGGGGAGTCCTACACCGTTATCAGCATATTCAAAATACCCTTCATCTTGGTTCTTTCTTAAATGGATGTAGATCTTGCCATTATCATCACTTTCTGGAAACGCATATTTAAACGTATTGGAAACCAATTCATTTAAGATAAGTCCAAAGGGAATGGCCCTATCAATATCCAGTTCCGTGCCTTCTGCATCTACGGTAATACTGATATTGTGACCTCCTTTTTTATAAACGGACTGCACACTATTGATCAGACTTTCAATATACCCTTGCATTTCAATAACGGACAAATCATCATTCTGATATAGTTTTTGATGTATCAAAGCCATGGCCTTTACCCTACTCTTCCCTTCTTCCAATGCCACAATGGCTGCCTTACTCTTGGTATTCCTTGTCTGCAAACTCAACAAACTGGAAACCATTTGAAGGTTATTCTTTACCCTATGGTGGATTTCCTTAAGTAGGGATTCCTTTTCTTTTAGGGAGTTCTCTATAAAATGTTTTTGCTCTGCAATCAACCGTTGGTTTTTTATACTCTTTAAATAGGCATAGATAAGTCCAGCAAAACCCAACAGTGTAAAAACCAAGGAAATAAAGACAAAGTTGATTTGTTCTTCCTTGGCCTGAATTTCACTCCTAATTATTTCATTGGCCAACTTTTGCTCGTTAAAGAGTCTTCGGGAGTTTTCCAAATCGGATGTGCCCACAATGGCAACCAATTGTTGCTTAAGTACGGAAACCTCGTTATTCTTTAAAGAATCTGTAATGCGCTCATTACGCTTGTAAAAAATGGCCGCACTTTTAAAATTTTCGACCTTATCGTAATAATAGGCCAGTAGTTTGTTTCTTTTCAATTCCTGATTGACGGTCATATCTTCATAATCGTCTTCCAACAAGCGCTTGGCGGTAATGTTATTATCCAATTGCAAATGTGCTTCCGCCAAATTCAGCTTATTGTAAATAATTTGATTTTTGGATGTCGGGGTATTGTACTCAGACAATACCTTTATGCTTTCCTTTAGATACGGAATGGCCTCAACATGCTCCTTTAGAATAACATGGCACTTCCCTATATTTCCATCGATTTCCGCTTTTAGAACTTCACTTTCAAAAACTTCATTCTCCGTTTTTTGATTTGTGATATCATTGATAAAAACTTTTAAATACCCGGTGGCTTTATTGTATTCCGTGATGGCGGTTGCCGCAGATTTGTCCAACCTAAGATAGTTGCCTACCGTATTATGATGTTTTGCCAGACCCAGATGGTCATTATCCGGTATTGTGGGCTTTACGGCAAGAATGTATTGCTTCATTGCCTCCCTGTAAAGGCCCATATGTGCATAAATATCATAAAAAGCAACACGCTCCGTTAAACCCAAACGTTGTTTGGCCTCACGTATAGCAATTTGCTTGTCGTACATCTCCAGCTTACCATAATTATCATCCAATAAATTAAGGATGAGTGCTTTGGTATCCTTATCCAAACTATCGCTTTTGGCATATACGTCCTTGGCTATGGCAATACTTTTGTTGTGGTCACCAATATCATGGTTGAGCTGTGCTTGCATCAATTTATAGGTATAGGCTGCCAAGGAGTCCTTGGTTTTTTCCGCTGTACCTAAATATACGTTGACCACCTCCAACCAATCGTAGGCGGAATCCTTATCATATCTATTTGGGATATTGTAGAATAATTTAAGCTTTTGCTCCGGGGTTTCCGTATCCTGAAAGCGTTGTAAAACATCCACCTGTAGGGAATCTATGGACTGGGCAAAGGTCAAATTGCCTACAAGTCCAAAAAGGACACAAATGATGTATATTCCAAATTTTTTCAACATTGTTCGGTTCACTATTACAACCAACGTTCTTTCAATAAGAAAATTGGGTCAAAGCGTATTACGGTCAAAATTAATCTGATTGGTAACGCTTTATCAATTTTTGTTGTCATCCTCTATGGACAGGTTGTAAAAACCCTTAAATTCCAATAAAAGGCTGCAAAACAAGCTGTAGATTAAACTTTAAAACAATAAAAAGGACTGTCCATGTGGGGATGAAACAGTCCTTTTAAAACACTATTTTATCGTGTAAAATTTGGGGTTCTTCAACACATTTCCAAAAATAGACCGAAACCGTTTTTCATGCTCAATAATGTTGTGAAAGTGTTGTTTTTTGTGGTGAAACCGCATGTAAACAACATCAACATGCATTTTACCGATGTTTTCTGCACTACATGGAGGCATATTCTAGGGGATTACACCTATTTACTCCTTAGGATTTAATCAATTCCGTTGCTAAAAAGTTCACCTATAATCAAGATAAAAATTGCTTCCCATAGGAGTTTTCTAAGAAGATCTTAGGGTTAATCCATAAAAAAACGCGTCTCACAAAAGTGGACGCGTTGTTTAAAAGTAGATGATTTTTTTAAGAATTCATAGAGGATATAATAAACTCCTTAAAATCCTTTGAAATTGGTATCAAGGTATTGTTGATCATGATATCTTTTGAGTTTATGGCATCAATGTGATCTACATTGACGATATAGGATTTATGGGCCCTGTAGAACTTGTTTTTAGGCAGTTTTTCCAAATAATCTTTCAAAGGGGAACGTACCAAAAATTTCTTATCGACCGTATTCACCTCTAAGTACACGTTATCCGCTTTAATAAATTGGATATCGCCAAACTGTATTCTATAGTATAGGTGTTGCTTTTTTACAAAAATGGAATCTTTAAGAACAGAATTCGACGTAAACCCCTCATCTACACCATTATCCAAGTCTTTAGCACTTGTCTTTCTTTCATAATTAAAATTAGAAAGTGCAATCTCAATTGAGGTGTATAAATCTTGTTGTTCAAACGGTTTTACCAGATAACCATCCGGTTTTACGGTTTTGGCATTCTCTACGGTTGCCTTATCGGAATTGGAGGTCACAAAAATGAAAGGGATGTTGTATTGACTCCTAATGTGTTTTCCTAAATCAATGCCCGTCTTATCCGAAGCAAGGATAATATCAATCAAAACCAAATCAACGTGATTGTTTTTCAATACCTCTACGGCTTGCTCATAAACAATGACATTATCAACTACTTCGTAGCCTATTTCCTCCAACATTGATTGCATGTCATCTGCAATAATAACGTTGTCTTCTACAATAAGTATTTTTATAGGGTGTTCCAAAATGGTTTGGTTTTTAGATACAATTAGTAGTCTAAATTACAAAAAATAATTAACAGCAAAATAAAAGCCCAACGCAAGGGCAAAGGTACTTAATGCCAGTTTTTTTAATTCTGGATCCAAATCTTTGGGTTGGGTGGTTTTTATTACCTTGACCAGATGGATAAAAATGGGCATAAAAACCATAAGCACAACATATAACATGGGTGCCTTTTGCATCCCTATGAAAACGACCAGCGCTAGAAACGATAGCACCAAAAGGGAGACATGGTATTTTTTGCCATTTTTAAACCCCATCTTCACCACCAAGGTATTTTTACCATGGTTTTTATCGGAAACGATATCCCTAAGATTATTTAGGTTAAGTACCCCTACGCAAAGTAGCCCTATGGTTATGGCCGGTAGTGCATCAACCGGATCAATTTCTTTAACGTACAAAAACTTGGTGCCCAATACGGCTACCAACCCAAAGAAAAGAAAAACGAACAAATCCCCTAAGCCTTGATAGCCATAAGGGGAACTTCCCATGGTATATTTTAATGCCGCCCAGATACTGAATGCCCCCAAACCTATAAACAAAATAACGTACAATAGACTATCAAGCCCGAACGCTACATACACCAAGTAAATCGTCAACAAAAAGCTGACCCCACTACTAATCACAATACCCGCGAACAATTCTTTTGTAGAAAGTGCACCGCTTTGAATGGCCCTTTGGGGACCTATACGATCATCACCGTCCGTACCTTTTACCCCATCTCCATAGTCATTGGCAAAGTTGGATGTTACTTGAAAACAAATGGTAGTGGCAACGGCCAGAAAGAAAATAAGAGCGTCCGACTGACCTGCTAAATTGGCCATTGCCGTACCCAAAATGATTCCAGAAACCGATAAGGGTAGTGTTCTTAGTCTAGCCGCACTGAGCCATGCCTTGATTTTATCCAATTAGTAGGGGTCTTCAATTTTAACCCGCTGACCGTCTTTGTAAGATGCTACAAAAGCATCTTTGATACCCATATCGATCAGTTCTTTTCTAAAGGAGCGCGCTTCTTCTATGGTTTCAAATATGCCCAATGAATATGCATAAAAAGGATTGGTTTTTACAAACAAGGTATTGGTAAGTGCTTCTGGGGCCAATGCCGCATTACTATCCACAAAGGACTTCACCTGCACGGAATAAATCTTTTCTTTTTCCAAAAACTCTTTGGCCAAATAAAATTCCTTCACCAAACTCAATTCTTCGTTTTGGGCTTTAAGGTTGTCTATACGTGTTCTAAAGGTATCCAAACTGTCTACAACCTCAGTGAGCATTTCTTGTCCCCTAAAATTATTTGAAGTCCGCAATCCTGAGAAATACGACCAAATTCCAAAAATCCCAAGAAAAATAAATGCTGTAACTCCACCAAGAATATTTCTTTGGATCTTTATTTTTCGTAGGTCTTTGTTCTTGTATTGAATCTGATCGAGCAGGCGCTCGTTTATTATTTGGGACTTTTCGATATCCTTATGGAGGTCCAACAAATCATTTTCTTCAATAAACGGCATATTCTAGAGGAGTATGGATTAATCTAAACCTGTACTTAAACAAATAAACTTCAAAGAGTTAAGCTTAAGTCATAAAACAAATGTATACTATTTGCCGAAAGAAAAAAACAAAGCCGGATGAAAAATCGATTTCTTTGGATAAACCGCTGATACTTTATGTATTGGCTTTATATATACCATCTTCTTTTAATACTATTTTTCGCTCTCTATAAAGCACTCCAACCCCTTTTTTGAACGCTTTTTTACTTAATTGAAATCGTTGCATAATGGCTTCTGGGGCAGATTTATCATGGAAGGGCAAAAACCCGTCGTTTTCCAAAAGTTCTTGGTAAATTTTGTTGGCCGTAGTATCCAGCATTTTAGCACCTTGGGGCTGCAAAGCAAGGTCCAATTTTTTATCTTCCCTCACTTTCTTAACGTATGCGGTAAGCTTCATCCCTATGTCCAAGGGTTTGAATACATCATCAAAAAATAATAACCCTTTATACCTATTGGAAACTACAACTTCCCATCCCAAAGGCGTTTTTCGGGCCACCTGAATTTCTACTTGATCGTTATACTTCAAATTATGGCCGTCATTTTTAAGAAACTTGTCCAATCTACTACTACCTACCAATCGAAATGACTTTTCATCCAAATAACAATGGACCATATACTGTTTTCCAGCCTCCATTTTTACGGCTTGTTCCCTGTACGGGACCAACAGGTGCTTTTCAAGGCCCCAGTCCAAAAAAGCACCAATATCATTGACCTCGACCACTTTTAAATAATTGAACCCATTTCTTAATATATGGGGATGTAATGTTGTTGCAATGGGACGTTCTTGGTGGTCTAAATAGCAAAATACCTTAAGTTTATCATCCACATTGATATCTTCTGGAACATACTTATTGGGCAGTAATATTTCCGTGCCTTCGCCGTCGTCCAAAAAAATACCTACGCTTGTGCTGCGCGCTACGTTGAGTGTGCTGTAGTTGCCTAATTCTATCATGGTGCAAAGATAGTCCAAGTAAACAACCTCTGGGCAAGCCTACTTGGGATTTATCTGTGATGGATTTATTTTCAAGCTAAGCCTCAGGGCAGTAGGCCCTTTAGTAGTATCCATAAAAAAACCGCCTTTAGATGTTAAAGGCGGTTTTCATATTTGGCAAGGTCTATTTAGTTGTAAATGGATTCTTTACCAAAATGTTTTGCTAATTGATAGTAAATTACAGCTCTATGCTTGTTTCTTTCGGAACGTCCATATTTGTCAATGACACTGTTTATGGCCTCCATTAGTTTTGGACTATCTGCCATGCCCAACTTCTTCATTAAGAAGTTCTTTTTTACCGTCTCTAACTCCTTGTCATCACTACCGGAAACCTTGGAAGCATCCAAATTGTATATCGCCGGTCCTAAACCTATGGCAACTTTGGTAAGTAAGTCCATATCCGGGGTCTCCCCAAACTTGGATTTAATATCCGCAGCGTACTTTTCAATCAATTCGTCTCTTTTGCTCATAATTGCTAGTGTTCTTAATTAATATTTAGATGGTCTAAGATATGAAATCAAAATAAGTAAGCAAAATCTTATTGTTCACTTTTCTGGGCGTGACCACTTCTAAAAGTTTTGGTACGTTAGACGTTTCAAAAAAGGAATCCAACCGTTCAACCAGTTCTTTTTCCGTTTCAGCTAATTCATAGGCGACACCAAATTGTTGGCAGATATGCTTGGCACGCTGTTCTTGCTTGGTCTCAAAATAGGTTTCAAAATTCTTGGAACCATCGTTCCCTGGGAGGATCCTAAAAATACCCCCGCCCGAATTATTTATCAGTATAATCCTAAAATCCTTTTGTACATGTTGGTTCCAAAACGCATTACTATCATAGTAAAAACTTAAATCCCCCGTAATCAAAAGCGTCTGCCCTTGATAATACCATGAAGCTCCTATGGCAGTGGACGTAGATCCGTCAATACCGCTGGTCCCCCTATTGCAGAAAATCTGTAGAGAAGCGTCCAAAGGAAACAATTGTGCATAACGTACGGTGGAACTATTGGCCAAATGCACCTGCGTATTTTTTGGAATCTGTTTAAAAATATGATGGAAGGCCAAAAAATCTGAAAATGGGATTTGTTGAATATAAGCCTCCCGTTTCTTTTCATAGTTTTTTCTAACCTTGTCCCAAGTGTCAAAATAAGCACTTGGCAAACCAGGGGGTGTTACCCATAACTGGGCAAAAAAATCATTAGGTGTCGTTTTTATATGGTGCGATAAGGAGAAATACGTATCAAAAGCCCGAATGGGGTCCACATGCCAATGCTGTTTGGGTTGATACCTGCGTAAGAAGGCCTTTATTTTTTTTGATACCACCAACCCGCCAAAGGTGAGTAATATTTCTGGTTGAAGTTCTTTAAACAAACGGTCGCTTTGTTCGGATTTTTCAATAGGAAAAATAATACTGTCAATACTGGTAAAAAAACTGGGGTAATGCAGGTTTGAAGTAGTTTCCGTGAGTACGATGACCGAGGGGTCGTTCCCTAAAATCCTCAAATAATCTTGGGCTACCGCATTGGGATGGTTTACCCCTACCAACACAAGTTTCTTTTTAGCCATTCCCCAAGCATATGAAAATTGTTGCATGTCTCCGTGCGGTACTCCATCTAATTGTTTAGCGACCAGCGGTTTAAACCCAGTGTCCAAATGAATCTCCGTAGTGCCGTACAAAGGCTCTTCAAAAGGCACGTTGATATGCACTGGAAGTTTTTTATCCAACAAGATCGCAAAGCCTTTGGCCAATTCCCCATTATTATACTGCTGCACGGCTTCTTGACTTTCCTCCAATAGTTTAGGATCATAGGAAGCGATTCGTTCTTGCGCATGGCCAACGTCTAGTTTTAGGTTAACGGAATAGCCAATATGCCTATGGAATACATCATCTTGACGAATGGTCTGTCCATCCCCTACATCAATTTTATAGGGTGGTCGATCTGCAGAAATTACCAATAAGGGAATGGTACTGTAAAACGCCTCTGCAATGGCCGGATAGTAGTTTAAGAGTGCGCTTCCGGATGTGCAGACCACGGCAACAGGTTTTTGGTGTTGCAAGGCCATGCCAAGGGCAAAAAATGCGGCACTCCGTTCATCAATTATACTAAGACAGTTGAAAAAAGGGTTTTCCGTAAATCCCAAAGTTAAAGGCGCATTGCGGGACCCCGGGGAAATAATGATGTCTTGGATTCCCATTAACTCGCAAACCTTGACTATGGTTTGCGCACTGGGTATATTGGATTGCTTCATGCCTTACAAAAATACGAACTGGCATCGGCAAAAACAACGGATCTTAAGCCTTATAAAAGCTCAAGCATGGTATCGGTTTTGTTCATGAGTTCTTCCCATTCTTTTTCCGCAATGGAATCTTTGGTGATCCCACCGCCCACATAAATGGTGGCCATACCATCCTCAAACTGCATACATCTTAGGTTAACAAAGAGTGAAACGTTCTCCATATCTTCCAAATAGAGAGAACCCAAAAATCCAGTATAATAGCTCCTATCGTAGGTTTCGTTTTCCAATATAAAATCCAACGCTGCCCCTTTTGGCAACCCACAAACTGCAGAGGTAGGATGGATGGCATCGATCACCGCCTTAAGATTACAACCATTCTTAAGTTTACCGGAAATATTGGTTTTTAGGTGCCATAGTTTCCCCGCTTTTATGGATTTCCTTTCCGCTAATGTAATACCCTCCAGATAATCGTCCAGTTTTTCCCTCAAATAGGTCGTGACCATTTCCTGCTCTTTATATTCTTTGGAGGTCCATATAGGTGAGACATCCTTTACGTAAGGCATGGTGCCCGCCAAAGCCGTGGTAAAAAACCTCCCCGTTTCGGTTCTTGCCAATTGCTCTGGGGATGCGCCCAACCACGTGCCCACCTTGGGGTGATGCCATAAATAGCAAAATGCGGATGGATACTTCTCCAACGCCCTTAAAAAAATATCCGAAGCCTTTTCAGTAACCGGATATTGGATGGATTGTGATAAAACTACCTTATCAAAGTTTCCTTCCCTAATTTGGGAAACTGCTTTACGCACTAAGGTCAAATGGGCATTCCGTTGTTCTTCCGAAGGTTTGTTTTCGGATTGGTTTGTATTGCCTGAAGTTTGATAGACGGCTTTAAAAGTCTCGTCGGGCGTTATAACTATCGTTTTGTCTTTTGAATAAAAGGGGGCGAAAACAAAACCGGGTTCCAAAAAATCCTTCACTTGGTAAAGCTCAGGGCTTTCTTGAAAAATCCCATATACAAAAGTACTATCAGGATTGTTGTATAGCACAAAGGGAAATCCCGCATATTTATGTGCAGTTGCTTTGGCCAATAATTCTTGGAGCTCAATTCTTTTTTGGAAGTGCAATTGTGGTCAATTTACAGTTAGAAACCAATTCCCCTTGCTCGTTAGTTACTCTTATTTCCCATAATTGGGTAGTCCTGCCCTTATGTAAGATAGCCGCTTTGGCGTATACAAAACCTTCTTTGACACTTTTTACATGATTGGCAGCAATCTCTATTCCTCTTACATAAAAGGACGCACCATCCAAAAAAATGTAAGACGCCGCACTACCCACACTTTCTGCCAAAGCTACCGTAGCTCCGCCATGGAGAACACCATCTGGCTGATGCACTTTTGGGGTGACCGGCATTTTTGCAATTAAAAAATTCTCTCCAACATCAGTGAATTCAATGTTCAATGTTTCCATCAAGGTATTCTTACGAATTTGATTGCATACCGCCAGAATTTTCTCCTTGTGTTCTTCCATAACTTTTGTTTCCGTAAAATTACGTATTCCAAAATCAATACTTACCCGTATTTTTGGGTATGGAGAATATTAAAAAACAAGTGGTCTACCAGAGTACCAATTCTTACGAGACCTTGAACCAACTTACCCCTGCCACCAAAAATGTTTGGTTTGTTTGTCATGGCCTAGGATATTTAAGTCGCTATTTTTTAAAACATTTTTCCGAATTAGATCCCGTTAAAAATTATGTAATTGCCCCGCAGGCCCCATCAAAATATTATTTAAAAGACGATTTTAAACATGTTGGTGCCAGTTGGTTGACCAAGGAAGATACCTTAATGGAAACCGCTAATGTCATTCACTATTTAAATGCCGTAAAAACTGCGGAAGGTATTCCCGCAGGTGCTAATCTTATACTCTTTGGATTCTCACAAGGGGTTTCCATTGTAATGCGATGGCTTGTACGATCACAACTATCCTGTTCCAAAATTGTATTGTATGCCGGGGGAATACCAAATGAAATAACTGCTAAAGACCTCCATTTTTTAGAGCACTCAAAGACAGACGTCCAAATTGTTTACGGCGATCAGGATAACTACCTTAACCAAAAAAGACTGGAAGCTGAAGAACTTAAAATAAAAACCCTTTTTAAGGGCAATGCAAAAATTATACGATTTAAAGGAGGACATGAAATAAAGAACGAGATACTGCAAAGGGTTACACCCTCTTAATTGTTTTCTTCTGCAACAGGTTCAGGCTCGTAATAGCTAATGATTCGAGAAGTGTAGGTATTATCCGGTGTTATGATTTTCTTTACCCAGTTTTTATGCCCACTATCGTCAAACTGAAAAATAAACTCCTTTATGCTTTCTGCATTCCCTTTTTTAAGGGTCATTTTGGTCAATACACCGTCTTTATCGTAACTAAATATTTTATCTTCTTCCGGCACAAACTGGTCCTCATTTCCATCGAACATAAATATTTTTTCAGACACCAATTGTCCTTGGCTATTTGTAATCTGCTCCACCGCTTTGGAGGGATCGCCATCCACAAATTGCTTACGTAAGACTACTTGCAGCGTTTTTCCTGATTTTGTCTTCTTTGTAGAAGTGCGAATGGATTGTGTAATAACACCGTTATCAAAACAGCTTTCCGTTTGCTCATCTTTAAATTGGGTACGTTCTACCAAACGCTCATCAACCGCATTCTCATGGGAGGAGACTATTTTGGTCAATAATCCCGCTTCATTGTAGTAGTACTCTTGCTGCTCAAAAAACTCCTTGTCAAAGGAAACAATAGTTTCCTTAATGTATCTGAGTCCCGTAGTATCTATCTCATAAAAGTTGACCAAGGATGAGGAGGCATCAAGGGCGTTGTCCTTATAACTTTCCATGCGTTTTTCCAAAAGCTCCCCGTTATCATATTTATAGCGCACAATATCCTTATCCCTTTCATTATACTGAGTCGTGGATTTTACCAAAAATCCATTTTCATCAAAATCGAATATTTCCTTACCATAGTCCGTCACTACGGTACAGGACTTCACCTTACCCTTTAAATCAAAATCATGTGTTTTGAACAACTTGATGTCTTGCCCATGCAACACGCAGGAAACAAGAAGGATAAAATTAAGAATATGGCGATAGTGCTTTATCATGCCGTAAAATTAAGGTGTATTCCTACAACTGGAAAACAAAACCAGTGCCAGATATCGAAATTTTCGTTTTTTTAATGGTTTTCGTTTCAAATTACCTGAAAACCATGGGCAAAAGGGTCATCATGCGGATCTATACTTATGGTATTCCTTCCATAGACTTTTGCCCAACCCTGAATACTGGGAACAATGGCTTTAAAATTACCCACCGTAGTTTCTTCCAAGACACTTCCGGTAAACTTGGACCCAATGACACTCTCATGGATATAGTCCTCCCCTACTGTTACTATACCTTTTGCGTGCAATTGCGCCAAACGTGCAGAAGTCCCGGTACCACAAGGAGAGCGGTCAATGGCTTTATCCCCATAAAAAACCGCGTTGCGACCAGAAGAATTTGGGTCCAACGCCTCCCCTGTCCATAACAGATGGGAAATTCCCTGTATGGCAGGGTTCTCCGGATGTATAAATTCTTTCGGGTATTTTGTATTGATTTTGGGGCGTAACTCTTGGGAAAATTGTATCAATTGTGAAGCCGTAAAGCCCTGTATCCCTTTAAAATTTTTTTGTGGATCAATAATCGCGTAGAAATTGCCGCCATAGGCAACATCAAAAACCAAACTCCCCAAATGTTCGCTTTCCACGTGCAATCCAGAGGCTGCCATGTAACTTTTAACATTGGTTATTTTAACCCATGCTATTTTGCCGTTCTTTTCGCCATAGCTTGCCAAGACCAATCCTGCCGGGGTTTCCAAACGTAGTTCACCTTTTACTTTGGGTTTTAAAAGTCCTTCTTGCAAGGCAATGGTCACTGTTCCAATAGTACCGTGACCGCACATGGGCAGGCAACCGCTGGTTTCCAAAAACAAAATACCAATATCATTATTTGGGTCTGACGGGGGGTACAGCATGCTGCCACTCATCATGTCATGACCCCGGGGTTCAAACATCAAACCTGTGCGTATCCAATCAAATTCCTGTAGAAAATGTTGGCGTTTTTCGAACATTGTGGCACCATTGAGCACTGGTGCACCGCTTACCACCAGCCTTACCGGATTGCCACAAGTATGTCCATCTATACATTTAAATTCCATATACGTTGACCTAACGCAGGTAATATAACCAAAGCCAACGGAAATGGAAACGGTAAATGCCAATTAAAATCATCAGCTTTTGCCTATTTTTGCCCAAGTTTAAAAGATAGCTAGGAATGAAAAAAATCATGTTAATTGTATTGGGGCTATGTATGGCCTGCAATTCTGCCCAAAAAACTGTAGTTGAACAGCCTGTTGATACGGTAAATAAAAAGGTGGACTCAAAGCTATATGCCACCACCATAACAGAAGAAGAACTAAAAGAACATTTATATACTTACGCTTCCGATGATTTTGAGGGTAGGGAAACCGGACAGCCTGGGCAAAAAAAAGCCGTAGCTTACCTAAAGGAGCACTATAAAACTTTGGGTATACAAGCAGCAAAAGCAGATGGAAATTACTTTCAAGAAGTCCCTTTGGAATATAACAAAGTACCCCAAGGTACTATTACCGTTAATGGGAAAACCTTCCCTTTGGGGGAAGATATCTTGGCATTCTCAGAGGCAATGGGGACCTATGATGAGTTGGTATATGTTGGTTTTGGCATAGAAGATGGTGACTATTCCGATTATGAGGGGATTAACACAGAAGGAAAGGTCCTCTTGATCAAGGCGGGGGAACCAAAAAATGCAGATGGTACCTATGTTATCAGTGGGACCCAAGAAAAATCCGTATGGAGCAATATGTCCGAGGCTATAGGAAAACGTACAGAACTGGCCATTAAGAAAGGGGCTGCGGGCATCCTTTATTTTGATGATGGTAATTTTCCACGGTTTAAGCAATATTATAACTATTCCAAAACCAATAATTCCGGGAGGATGCAATTGGCCGCCGAGGTATCGGAAAATTTTGTCATTTTATTGAATAAGGTGGGCGCACAAGCAGTATTCCCTGGTATTACCAACGATGACCAGCCCAAGGTACTAAAAGCCCCGGTTAGTCTATCCATAAAAAGTGACGACAATAAAATCACTTCGGAAAATGTAGCGGCTGTCATAAAAGGACGTACCAAACCCAATGAATATGTGGTTATTTCCAGTCATTTGGACCATATTGGTGTTACGGCAGCAGGCGAAATCAACAATGGAGCTGATGATGACGGTTCTGGAACAGTTGCTCTTTTAGAAATTGCAGAAGCCTTTAAAAAGGCCCACAAAGAAGGCAACGGTCCGGAACGATCCATACTTTTCTTGCATGTTACCGGTGAAGAGAAAGGACTCTTAGGATCCAAATACTATACGGACCATGAGCCTATTTATCCATTGGCAAATACCGTGGCCAATCTTAACATTGATATGATAGGTCGGGTAGATCCCAAAAGGACCGGGGACAGAAACTACATATATCTTATTGGGTCTGATAAATTAAGTACGGAACTGCATGAGCTATCAGAGGAGGTGAACAAAAAGTATATGAATATTGAATTGGACTATACGTATAATGACGAAAATGACCCTAACCGTTTTTACTACAGAAGTGATCATTATAATTTTGCAAAAAATAACATTCCTATTATTTTTTACTTCAACGGCACCCATGAAGATTACCACAAGCCAGGGGATACGCCTGATAAAATAAATTATGATTTGCTTAAAAACAGGGCCCAATTGGTATTCCATACCGCTTGGGAGGTGGCTAACAGGGAGGCTAGGATAATTGTGGACAAAGCGGTAGATAAGAGCTCAAAATAACCACTAGCCTTTGTTTAAGGAAAGCCACGACCAATTTTAAGAATTGCTAATTAAATAAAAAAGTCCCAATCTTAGCGATTGGGACTTTTTAGTATTTGATGGGTGGAAGACCGGGTTCGAACCGGCGACCTCTTGAACCACAATCAAGCGCTCTAACCAACTGAGCTACAACCACCATTTAAGCGGTGGCAAAGGTAATTTTTTTAGTATAAAATTCAAACTAAAAATACCATCTAATTTTCATTGGCATTTTTGCCGCACAACAAAGGGTTATAATAGGTGTGAGAATGTTTCTAAACCTTTTAAAAAACAGTTCAAACTCCATATCTAATCGTTGAATAGGATAAAATCACCGTTCAAACACACAAAATATCCGTTTTCACAACAATTATTAGTAGATCTCTTGCACATGCAATAGTTTTATGATGCCTAATTCTATGAAACTAAACAAACGTATGTCCGCTTTTAGCAAAAGTGAAGCACGTCACTTGTATGTCGTTGCATCATTGCTAGTGCTGTTTCTTTATTTTCCCTGTTTGCTGCAGGCACAGCAGTCGGCCTTGGATAGCATTTCAAAAAAAATTGACCTTCTTAAAAAAGAAAACCCGGACGATTACAAAGACTCCATTTACGTAAAATTACGCTATAATTATGCGTCCCGTCATCGATTTATACAGAGTGATAGCCTTTTTAGTATTTCAAAAGAGCTGCTAAAAATAAGTAAGTCCATAACGTATCCCAAAGGTGAAGTTTTGGCCCTTTTGGGTATTGGAGACTACTATTCTGACAAAGGAGATAGTGAGAAAAGCTTGTCCAACTACCTAAAATCCTTTGAACGGGCAAATGAAATTGGGGATACGGAAATCAAACTTCGCCTATTCATCAACATAGGCCAGGAACATTCTTTTTTGGGTAAATACGAAGAAGCACTTCAAAATTACTTGGAAGGAATAGACTTGGCATCTATTAATGAAGAAAAATACCTTACCCATCTTTCCATTTTCAATGAGCTTATTGCAAATCTTTACGAATCCCAAAAAGAATACGAGCAAGCCCTAACGTTTTATCTTGAAGCCAAAAAGTTCAATGATAAGATGGGGAATGAAAAGAGTCAAGCGGAAACATTGACAAGCTTATCTAATTTATTGTCCAAAATGGGCCGGTTTGATCGTGCGATGTTCGATATCAATAATAGCATCGCTGTTTTTGAGAAACTTAAAATTTATGATTGGCTAGCGTATGCATATACCATTAAAGGACATATCTACTTGGACCAAAAGAATTACAAATGGTCATTACATTGGTTTGACCAAAGTAAAGCCCTGCATCGCAACTTGGATGATGACCGCACTAAAATTGATTTGTTTGATGGCATGGCCAATGCCTATTTAGGAATGTCCAGGGATAGCCTTTCACTAATTTACGCCCAACAGAGTTTTGATATCTCTAAAAGGATCAAATCACTCGAAGGACAGAAAGATGGTGCAAAAACCCTTTACAAAATCTACAAAAAACAAGGAGATCATCGTATAGCTTTGGAATACCATGAATTGTTTCAATCCATCTCGGATACACTTTCAAGGGACGGGAACAAAAGAAGTCTCTCTTTATTGAAAACCAAGTTGGATTACAACCAACAAAAAAAGGATCTCATTTTCAAGAACAATAAGGAACTGGCAAAACAACAGAACTACATTATCACTACCCTTGTAGTGATTTTTGCGCTATTAGTAACAGGGATACCCCTATATTTCAATCAGAAAAAACAAAAGAAACTTTATAAAGTACTTAAAGAAAGTACCCAAAACTTAGGTGAGCGTGAGGAAGAGCTACGGGAAATCAACAAAACTAAAGACAAATTGTTCTCTATTATAGGTCATGACCTTAGAGGTCCTATTGGGGCTTTACAAGGTCTTTTAAATTTGTTTTCCAAAGGCGATGTTGGAATGGAAGAGTTCCAAGGTTTTGTTCCTAAACTTAAATCTGATGTGGACCATATCCTTTTTACATTAAACAATCTTTTGAGTTGGGGCTACGCCCAAATGAATGGTTCCAATACCCGTCCAAAATCTGTATCCATTAGTAAGATTGTAGACAACAGTATTAATCTACTATCAGAACTCGCAGCGTCCAAGGATGTAACGATTGTAAATAAGATTAAAGAAAAACCACTTGCTTATGCAGACGAAAACCATTTGGATGTGGTTATAAGGAACTTAATAAGTAATGCCATTAAGTTCACGCCACAAAATGGTCTTGTAACCATTGAAGCTGAGGAAGACAAGCAATTTTGGAGAATAAAAGTACAGGATACCGGCATTGGGATGGATAGAAAAACACAGCAAAAACTGTTCTCAGACAATTCCAACTATACCACTTACGGAACCAATAATGAAAAAGGCACAGGTCTAGGACTCTCCCTTTGCAAGGATATGGTAGAGCGTAATAACGGAAAAATATGGGTGGAAAGCACATTACGACATGGTTCCAACTTTTACTTTACCATTCCAAAAGCCCTCAAAACATATAAAAATGCCGGTTAAATTAGATCATCAAGACTATCAACGGCCACATATCGTTCTACATTGAATCCCTCGGCGTATTCGGTGCCAATCAACCTTCCTAGATCCCTGGCCCGGTAATTTACGCTATCAATAAAGTTTTTACTGCTTATAGGGGTTTCCGGTTCATCACTATCTGGATCAAAAAACTGTGAGGAATAGGCCAATATAGCTTCTGTTTTCTTTTTAATGAAACCGGAGACGTCCACCACAAAATCTGGCTGTATGTTTTTCCATTGGATATAATGGTAGACTACTTTAGGGCGCCAAGGTCCTTGTTCTACGCCGGTAGTACCATCTGTTGTCTTAATTTTGATCAATCCGCTTAAAAAACAGGCGTCACTGACCAAATTAGATCCCTTGCCATGGTCTATGTGCCGATCATCAATGGCATTACAGAGCACGGTTTCTGGTCGGTATTTTCGTATTTTTTCAATGATTTCCAATTGATGGGTCCTATCATTTACAAAAAAGCCATCTGCAAACCCTAAATTTTCCCTTACGGTAACCTTCAGAATTTTTGCAGCTTTGGCGGCTTCTGAATCCCTTATTTCAGACGTACCCCGGGTACCCAGTTCCCCGCGGGTCAAATCTATGATTCCTACCTTTTTACCTTTTGAAATTTCTTTGGCTACCGTAGCCCCTGCTCCAAGTTCCACATCATCTGGATGCGCCCCAAATGCCAATATATCTAACTTCATTCTGCTATTTCCATTTTTATACCGGCTTTTTCAACGGCTTGTTCTATATCTCCAATAATATCCGCTATATCTTCAATGCCTACCGAAAAGCGTATCAACCCATCTTTTATGCCTTGCTTGGCTCGATCTTCTGGACTCATTAAAGCATGGGATGTTTGCACCGGTAAGAGCATGGTACTTTCTACCCCTGCCAGACTCATAGAGGGTTTTATAAGGCGTAATTCTTTTAAAAAAGCGGAAGGGTCTATCGTTTCGTTAAGTTCAAAGGACAGCATACCGCCAAAACCATGCATTTGCTCCTTGGCAATCGTGTGCCCGGGATGGGTACTTAAACCGGGGTAATACACTTTGTCCACAGCTTGATGTTCTCTGAGAAATCTTGCTAAAACCATGGCATTCTGGTTTTGTGCTTGCACTCTTAGCCCCATGGTCTTTAAACTACGTTCTAAAAGCCATACGGTTTGATCGCTTAGACTCCCACCAAAGCAAATGGCAGAATGCCAAATCGTATCGATATGCTCTTGGGAAGCGGCAACCGCTCCTGCACAGATATCGGAATGGCCACCCATATATTTAGTAGCACTATGCAAAATCACATCAATACCAAAATCTGCCGGGTTTTGGTTAATGGGACTGGCAAAGGTATTGTCGATCATGGAAAGCAACCCGCGTCTTTCGCATAAGTTGGCAATACCCTTCAAATCCGTAATAGTGAGTAAAGGATTGGAAGGGGTTTCTATATAAATTGCCTTGGTATTCCCTTGAATAGCTTCCTCAAAATCAGAAACTTCCCAACCTTGGGTAAAGGAATAACTTATGCCATACTTTTCAAACTGGGTCACCGCAAAATTATAGGTACCACCATATAAAGTTTGTTGTAACACAATATGGTCTCCTGTTTTTAAAAAAGCCATCAACGCATGGCTTATGGCTGCCATTCCACTGCCGAACAACAAGGCCGCTTGCGTATGCTCCAAAGCCGCTATTTTTTTGCAAAGGGCTTCTTGGTTAGGTGTGTTGTAATATCTAGGATAACGCTTAACATCCACATCTTCAAAGGCATAGGAAGTGGACATATAAATAGGCGAGATGGCACCCTTAAACTGCTCGTCCTTTACCTCACCTACATGGGTACAAATGGTATTTACTCCTTTCTTGTTGTTATACATACCGTTCTTTTAATTGCCTAAATGTAAGGAATATTACAAAAGTCCATCACCCTTTCCATACAGAAGAATGATGGTTATCTAGTTGTAAAAACGTACCGAAACTTACACGCTTATGGTTTTCCATCTTCCTTTTTTGAACCAAACTATGGATAAAACAGCCAATAACACCTGCGCGGCCGTAATGGCAACAAAAACGCCAAGCTCATCCATTTTAAAAACAAAGGCCAGAACATAGGCCAAGGGCAATTGGAACAGCCAAAAGGCGATAAGGTTCAAGCGTGTTGGTGTACGGGTATCACCAGAACCATTAAATGCTTGGGTCACCACCATGCCATAGGCATAAAAAACATAGCCCAACGCAATTACCTGCAGACAAAGTGCCCCACTCTTGACCACTATGGGTGTAGCATTGAACAAACCCACAATTTGTTGGGCAAAAAGCAGGTATACCACGGAAACCAATCCCATAAAAACGGCATTGTACTTTCCGGTTTTCCATACGGATGTTTCTGCACGTTGCGGTTTATTGGCCCCTAAATTCTGACCTACCAAGGTGGCTGCCGCATTGCTCATCCCCCATGATGGCATAAGGGTAAACATAATGACCCGTATAGCGATGGTATAGCCCGCCAATACTTCGCTCCCAAACTCAGACATGATCCGCATTAAAAACACCCAACTGGAGGTCCCTATCAAAAACTGGGCGATGCCCCCTAAGGAAACCTTGATTAAATTGAGCATTACCCCAATTTGCAATTGTAGTTCCTTAAAGCGGAGCTTGATTTTACCCCAACCAAAGAAAAGGATGCCCAATTGAAAGAGTACGGCCGTACCCCTACCAATATTGGTTGCGACAGCGGCACCCATAACCCCAAGTTCCGGGAAAGGGCCCCATCCAAAAATGAAAAACGGGTCCAAGACAATATTGAGACCATTGGATAGCACCAAGGTCCACATGGCAATGGAGGCATCACCTGCTCCCCTAAAAATAGCATTGATCAAGAATAGTAAAACAATGGTGATATTACCACCCAAAAGCCATTTGGTATAGCCGGAACCTTCTGCAATAAGGTCTGGGGCAGCGCCCATAAGACCCAAGATTTCTTTATGGAACAGAAATCCCAACACCCCAACGACAATGGAAATAAGAATCCCCAAAAATATGGCTTGCATTGCGGCCATATTAGCCCCGGCAATGTCCTCTTCCCCTACCCGCCTTGCGACCACTGCCGTTGCGGCCATACTTAGACCAATGGCCAGGGCATATACCAAAGTCACTACGGATTCCGTAAGTCCAATGGTAGCAACAGCATTTACGCTTACTTGGGAAACATAGGCGATATCCACCAAGGCGAAAATGCTTTCCATAAGCATTTCCAGAATCATGGGAATGGAAAGCATAAAAATTGCTTTCTTAATACTTCCGGATGTAAAATGGGTTTCCTTGCCGGTTATGGCTTGGATAAAATATGAACCTATCTTTTTTAATGATAGTGGTTTTTTTGATGTCATTGTGATAAAAATTATGTTGAAAAAAGAAAAATGATGCCGGCAGCAACCCTTGAAGTATACGGGTTACCTAAATCGTCTCTCGACTATGACATCTATCGTAAACATAATTTCTAGTGCTTCATAATGGCACAAAGATCGTAAAAAAAACGAACTATCCAACTTTTGGAACTATTTGGCCGTATGGACCCTGTTTCGCCAAAAGCTAATACCACCAAGGACCAATAACCAAAGTATAATATATTTTACGTAATCTGGGGTTATGGCAGCAGACCCTGATTGCGCATAGCTATGAAGGCCTACCAAGTAATAATTAACCCCAAAATAGGTCATCATAATACTTCCGTAAGCCGCAACACTCATAAAATTAAAAATCCATTTTCCCCTTAACCCAGGAACCAGTCGCATGTGGAGCACAAAGGCATACACCATAATGGAAATCAACGCCCACGTTTCTTTAGGATCCCAACCCCAGTAGCGCCCCCAGCTTTCATTGGCCCATTGACCCCCTAAAAAATTCCCTATGGTAAGCATGATAAGACCTACGGTCAAAGTAAGTTCGTTTATGATGGTCAACTCTTTAATGTTGATTTCCATCCGCTTTTTGTTCTTTGCCGTAGTCAAGACCATAAGCAAAAGGCAGACCACACCCAGAATCATACCTACTGTCAAAGGTCCATAACTACCAACGATTACGGCCACATGGATCATTAACCAATAACTGTCCAAAACCGGTACCAAATTGGCAATGGAAGGATCTACCCAACTTTGATGTGCACTCCATAAAAGCATAGCGGTCACAAAAGCGCTGGCCGCAATGGTCAATTCACTTTTTCTGCCAAAAGCAAATCCAATGCCCATAGTAGCCCAAGAAACATAAAGAATGCTCTCATAAGCGTTGCTCCATGGTGCATGGCCAGATATGTACCACCGTAACACCAAACCTACGGTATGCCAAAGAAAGAGCAAAATAATGGTTCCTTTAAACAGGTAGGCCACTGCTTTTAATACCTCTCGCTCTTTAAAAATCTTGGCAACCAGTATAATAAGTAGCAGCAGGCCGATCAAGGCGTAATACTTGTAAAGCCGGTTAAAAATATCCAGTTTATTGTAAATGATTTCCGTTCGTACTTTTTCCTTACTGGGCAATACCTCCGCCCCATGGTTTTGTTGGTTCTGTTCAAAGGCCGCCAAAAGTTTATCGGATTGGGTGTAATTCCCTGTTTTTATAGCTGTTTGTAGGGTACGCAAGTAATACGGCATCCCATTGTTGATAAAATTGGCATACAAAGAATCTTGTACCTGATACCTTCCCGATCGGTATTCTATGGCGGAAATCCATTTGTTGTTCTCATCGTTAAGCAAAGGGAAGATTTTTACGATATTCCCGCTAAGTGCTAAATTTAAAAGACTTAGCCGTTCGCTGGCCTTTTTAAAATCTTTTTGAAATTGGTTGGGATTGGTGGTGGATGTCGCTTCTTTTACATAGGGCTCCAACTTATAGCTGCCTTTTTCATCAAAAAAATCCGTGGCCTTTACATAGTTTTGGTCCTTTGATACTCCCACAATCTGGCGAATGCTATCATTTCCTTTTTTGGCCAAGCTTATAAACTCGACATTATACCACGCTGGAGGATTGAGCATCATGGAAAGGAATACTTGGCTCGCATTCAAATCTTGGTAGCTATCGCTACCACTCAATCTCCGCAGCAGTTCGGAGGCAAACGTATGTACGGGTTTCATACGCCCATCCTCATCCTGTATGACCAAGGCCGCAAATTTATCCGCATGTTCCTTGGAAACGGTGGTTGCTTTAATGACGGAATCTACTTGGGCCTTCTTGGGCAAGGTATTGCTATGGCCGTTGTGATCCGTTTCCTGACTAAAAAGACTCGTTGCAGCCAATAGCAACAGCAAGCTCATGGTCGCCTTTTGTTTTTTTAATTTATCCAAGGATTTTGCCAAATCCTTAAATCTTGTTTTTCCAAAAAATAGAATTCCCATAAGCCCTATATACAGCAAAAAGTACCCCACATAGGTGATCCAAGTACCCCAAACATCGTGGTTTACAGAGAGTACGGTCCCTTTTTCATCTGGCATAAAACTGGCTTGAAAAAAGCGATAACCGCCATGATCCAACACGTGGTTCATAAAGATGTCATAGTCAAAAGGACGCTCGTCTTCCACCGTTATCTTGCTCATGAACGATTTATAACTGCTCTCCGTCCCCGGATACTTTTCTGCAATAAAATCATTCAATTTTATATGGAAGGGAAGCTCATAGACCTTTGAACCATAGGCCAATGAAAATTCCAATCCGCCAACCCTTATTTTTTCTGAAAATTCCGATGTTCCCGGGCCACCCAACAATTTCTGTTCCACGCTTTCCCCGTTAGCGGTCACGGACACCACCAAGGCATCCAAAGATTCCTTGGTCTTTTCGGCTTCCGGTACTTTGACGATACCGTAGTTCCCGGTTACCACGGGTTCCGGTATCACAAATTGCATATTGGCCAAGGTATACAACGACCGCAATTGTAAGGGTTGCAGGCTGTCCTTTGCCACATCTCCTTGAAACTGGTCCGCCATCCTCATAAAACCTCCGGAAAATGGGGATTGGATGTAATACGTACTATCCGTAGCATGGATATTGATAGCTCCTTCCGTGCTGTTGTTCAATGCAAAAAGTACATTATGGATACTGGCTATCTTTCCACTCTCTAAATAATGCTCATGGCGCTGCCCGTCGCCCGCCTCCACTATTTTAAGATACTGCTTTCCCGCAGTACTGGCGACCAATCCTTTTTTGGCCCCGTCTATAAAATCGACATACTTGATTTCAAAGGGTTTCCCGTTAAAATCTGATTTCCAAGGCAGGCTGGAACGCTTTCCCTCCGCCGTTACCAAAATATCGTCTTCCAAGATCTTACGGCTTGTTACACCGTTTACATCGCCATCTACATAAGCGGTTAAATACGTTTTATCGGAATAGAAGACTTTTTCCGAATTTCCTTCCCTAATGGGCATGCGACCTTCATAACTAATATATCTGGTTACAAAAGCACCTATAATGATCAGGATCCAAGATAGATGCAGCAACAATACCGGCCACTTTTTCCATTGTAATAGCTTGTACCTAAATATATTACCGGTAAAATTGATGACAAAAAACACCATGATGGCCTCAAACCAAGTAGCGTTGTAAATGTAAATGCGGGCGGTTTCCGTACTGTACCATGTTTCCAGAAAAGTTCCCATGGCCATAGCGGTAGCAAAAACCAAAAAAAGAACGGCCATTAAACGGGTAGAAAAAAGGGTCTTCTTGAGTACGTCGAGCATGTCGTTTCTTTGGCATGCAAAAATACGGCGTTTTTACAATTTGAAACCACCTATCCCGCTTTAAAAAGTTGAACAAAATTGTTAATTCTTTGTAAGGGCAATTGCTTGAAGTTCGTACTTTTGACTAGGAACTCATTTAGACTTTTTGGATTGAAGCGAAAATTAGATATTTTTTGCCCTATTGAGGACTTTTTTGAGTTGCATAGCTGGGCTACGAAAAGAAAAAAAGTTGAAAACAGGGTTAAAGAGAACAATTTTTTAGCCAATTGAAAAAGTCTAAATGAGTTCTATACTTTCAATAGTCCTTTTGGGAACGGGTAATGTTGCACAACAGTTGTTTGATGTGCTGCACCCACTGCCAGATGCAACCATAGCTCAGGTTTACGGGAGGAATACCCAGGGATTGAACTACTTTAGGGAACGATGCGCCGTTTGCACGAACGCCGATGCCATCCAATCGGCCGACCTGTACATTATAGTGGTTAGCGATACGGCAATTCCTGAAGTATCACAACTATTGCAAAAGAAAAAAGGGCTTGTGGCCCATACCTCGGGCAGTGTTCCGATGGAGGCCTTGAATGCCGGGAGAAAAGCGGTTTTTTATCCGCTCCAGACCTTCACCAAAGGGAGAACGGTGAATTTTAAGGAAATCCCCATTTGTTTGGAAGTGGAACGAAATGAAGATGCTGCGCTTATGGAAGGCTTGGCCCAGAAACTATCCGAAAAGGTGGTTTGGATTACATCGGCACAACGTAAAAAACTCCATATGTCCGCAGTTATCGTCAACAATTTTGCCAACCATTGTTATCAAATGGCTTCGGAAATCTGTGAAGCGGAACAACTTCCTTTTGAATTGCTGCATCCTTTGATACAGGAAACCGCGGCAAAAATTTTAGACGTACCGCCAAAGGAAGCCCAAACCGGGCCCGCCCGAAGAAACGACGTGCTTACCCAACAGGAACATTTGGAACTGTTGAAAAATCCGTTACACAAAAAAATATATCAACTACTAAGCGAATCCATCACACAACAGTATGAAAAAAAATTATAAGGAATACCTGAACCAGATCACCACCTTTATCTTTGACGTTGATGGGGTGTTGACAGACGGTTCCATTCAAATTACTACTTCTGGAGAGATGCTGCGCACCATGAACGTTAAGGATGGGTACGCCCTTAAAACCGCCTTAAAAGCGGGATATAATGTCTGTATTATTACCGGTGGTAGTAACGAAGGGGTAAAGAAAAGGTTGCAGGGCTTGGGTATTACAGATATTTATCTGGGTGCCCACCATAAGGAAGAACCTTTGGACGAGTATTTGGACATCCACAACATCAAACCGGAAAATGCGCTGTATATGGGAGACGATATGCCGGACATTCCCCCTTTAAAAATGGTACAACTTGCTACTTGTCCGCAAAATGCCATCGCGGAGGTGAAGGCCATTTGCGATTATGTATCGCATAAAAATGGTGGGGACGGTTGCGTGCGAGATATTATTGAACAAGTACTGAAAGTGCGTGGCGATTGGAACAAGAATTTTAGCGCAGGCAATGATTGACAATCCCCTGGCCCAAAAACTGGGCAACCATAAAATCGTATTGGCTTCCGGTTCCCCTAGACGACAGCAATTCTTTAAGGATTTAGGGGTGGATGTGGAAATACGGCTGCAAGCCGTGGATGAAGTTTATCCGGATACCCTAAAAGGTCAAGAAATTTCATCTTTTTTGGCGGAATTAAAAGCGACTCCCTTTAAAGATACTTTGGCCCCCCACGAAATCCTGATTACTTCGGATACGGTGGTTTGGCATGAAGGGGAATCCTTGGCGAAGGCTTTGGATGAACAGGAAGCCAGGAGCATGCTTCAAAAACTATCCGGTACTTGGCATGAGGTCATTACTTCCGTATGTTTTACTACGGTAACAAATCAACATATGGTCAATGCCGTGACCAAGGTTAAATTCGCCGTGCTTTCCAAAGATGAAATCACCTACTACCTTCAAAAGTTCCGCCCTTACGACAAAGCTGGTGCTTATGGTATCCAAGAATGGATCGGGGCCATTGCCATTGAACGGATAGAAGGTGCCTATAATACCGTGGTAGGGCTACCTACACACTTAGTTTACAAAACGTTAATGGACATGGTATCCTAGCCAAGGTTCGTTAATTTTACCAAAAACCGGAAATTATGAAAACGTGGATTCGATTGGAATTGTTTGTAATGGTCTTTGCCATAGCCATTGTAGGACTGGAAAGTTGTAAGAAAAAAGCGGATACTTCTGCCAAGGAGCTGGCATTGAACGATACGGCCGTAACAACTGAAATTGAAAAAGAACAACCTAAGAAACCCCTTTCTGAAGATTTCAAAAAATACTGGTATGCCGGTGAGGCGGAAATTACCTCCTACACCTTGGAACAAGCCCGATATGGGGAACTCCGCGAAGGGGAAGCAGTCCTTATTTTTGTAACCGAACCTTTTTTACCGGAAATCCAAGTAAAAGCAGATGGCAGCAATCCTACCAATGTTCCGGTGCTTAAATTGAACGCCACCAAAAATTACTTGACGGGTATCTACCCCTACTCTATTATGAGCAGCACCTTTTATCCCGTTCACGACAACCAACACGCCATAAAAACCAGTCTGTCCATACAGGAGTGGTGTGGGCATGTGTATTCGCAGTTGAACAATAGGGATAGCTTTGAGTTTACTTCGCATTCTTATTTTGAGGGTGAGGCGGATACTAAAACCACGTTGGAGAAAGCCTATTTGGAAAATGAGATTTGGAACAAAATTCGCATTAACCCTAGCGATTTACCCACTGGAGAGCTAAGTATGGTGCCGTCCTTGGAATTTTTTAGGGTAAAACATACTCCCATAAAAGCTATGGGCGCCACGGCAAGCATCTCACAACAAGGGGATTTGAGCACCTATACCATCGCTTATAAAGAGGGGATTAGAACACTTAGCATACAGTATACCACCGCTTTTCCGCATACTATAGAAGGTTGGGAAGAGTCCTATAAAAGTGGTTGGGGTTCCAAGGCCAAGGTGTTGACCTCAAAAGCCACAAAGCGCAAGCAATTGAACACCCCCTACTGGAGACAAAATTCCAATAAGGACGTCGTACTTAGGGACAGTCTTGGGATATAGATGTATAGTCCATTGTTGGTAATAGTGCCTTCAATATGGTGCTGTTTTTACTTCCCCTTTAAAACAAAGGGTTGGAACAACACTTCTAAAGCTGTTAAAGAATTTTTAAAGCAAGGGCGGCAGCTATCCGATATCCCTATCTTTGAAACCAAACAAATCAAACTTCATGATGCCAAAAATCAAGGTAACCCACCTTTTTTTCATTCTCGCATTTACTACCGTTATTGCCCAATCGCCAAAAAAGATGGCATCCACAACGGTCTACCATCAACTTCAAAAATTAAATTTCCTAGGGACGGCGCTCTATGTAGCGGCACATCCTGATGATGAGAATACCCGTCTTATTTCTTATTTGTCCAACGAGGTAAAGGCCAGAACGGCTTATCTCTCTTTGACCCGTGGCGATGGCGGTCAAAACTTGATAGGACCGGAATTGCGCGAACTACTAGGTGCACTGCGCACCCAAGAACTCCTAGCCGCAAGGGGTGTGGACGGTGGCGAGCAACGGTTTAGCCGAGCCAACGATTTTGGCTATTCCAAACATCCAGATGAGACTTTGACCATCTGGAACAAGAACGATGTCTTGCATGATGTGGTTTGGACCATACGACAGCTAAAACCGGATGTAATCATCAATCGGTTTGATCATAGAACACCGGGTAGTACGCACGGGCACCATACCTCCTCTGCTATTTTAAGTGAAGAAGCCTTTGATTTGGTGGGGGACGCCAATGCTTTTCCAGAGCAGTTGGACCGGGTTTCCCCTTGGCAACCCCAACGCCTGTTTTTTAATACCAATTGGTGGTTTTACGGCAGTAGGGAAAATTTTGCCAAAGCGGACAAATCCAATATGACCAAGTTGGATGTGGGGGTCTACTACCCTACATTGGGCGTTTCTAACAATGAAATTGCCTCCCTGGCCAGTAGCCAACACCTTTGCCAAGGTTTTGGACGGATTTCCAGTCGTGGCACCCAAGATGAATATATAGAACTTTTAAAAGGC
Source organism: uncultured Croceitalea sp. (assembly GCA_937959125.1). GTDB lineage: Bacteria > Bacteroidota > Bacteroidia > Flavobacteriales > Flavobacteriaceae > Croceitalea. Next base: position 153 of record CALGQU010000216.1, on the reverse strand, counting down.
CCTGCAACGGATGGGACCGATGTTTTTGCGGGAATCGACACCTCATGGTCCAGGGTAGAAGGTGGAAAAGCCGTTGGGGAAATCCTTTACGCCATTGAAGAAAATTTCAACTTCCAAGACCCTTCCGTGCACCTACCGCAATTGGTCCAAGCC
>CALGQU010000215.1 GCA_937959125.1 uncultured Croceitalea sp. | reverse complement strand
GCAATTTTCGTACTTTTCTTGGTCTTGCTATTATTTCGTGTAAAGTAGTAGCTTTTAATGTCGGGTGTAAACCTACCGGTCCAGTCACGGTGCTCTTTGGAGACAATACCGGGTGCGAAAACTTCAGGAACTAAACCGGGGGGCTTCTGTCCTAGATATGGCCCTTCTAAATGTTTTGGGCGAGTACGATTGTCCTGAGCGGACATTGGCGTTACAATCATGAAACATAGAAAGGGCAATAACCGAGGGATTCTCATAGGGTAAAAGCAATTTTATTATTCTAAATTTATATCCATCATAGCCCGAAACTTCTATTAAACTTGTCAACGGCTCTATGTTTGTACCAACTGCTCTAACAGCTATAAAAAAGCCATCTAGAAATACGTAGTTTGCAGTGATAAATCCAGATCATTATGATACTTAGGTTATTACCTTGTTTTCTTTTGATATGCATGCTGTCATTCATGACCTCTTGTTCCCAAGATTCAGAACCTGTTTTTAAGGAGTATAGATCAGTATATAAAATAGGTGACCAACAACAATGGGCAGGTAAAAGCTGGAATGATGATAACTGGATAAAAAGGAGAATGGCTTATGTTGCGGATGGGAAGGTTTTCTGGTCCAGAACTCCAATTGATATCCTAAAAGCTCCGGAGTCCACTCAACCTTATGGACTACGATTGGAGGCCTATGGCGAATATGAAATCTTTTGGGATGGGGTGTTGATCGGAAAAAATGGAAACCCTGGACAAGAGGCCCATTTGCCCCCCGAAGGAAAACTATGGGCCACCTTTAGTCTCCCAAAACACCTAACCAACAAAGGGCGACATCTTTTGGCCTTGCGCCTTAGCAACTATTACTTTCCCGATCATGTGGGTAGTTATAGAATAGAAGTTGCCGACTATGAGGAGCTGGTTACCGATCGACTTTTTGAAACTTCCTATACACACATATTTGCCGGCGCTTTTCTTATGGCGTCCCTGTATTTCCTATTTTTATTTTTTAGTAACAAAAAGGAATATCCCATACTTATTGTCAGTGCCAGCTGTTTTCTGTTTTTCACCCTTACCATGACCAGGTTTGTACGCATGGCGGCGCCCATCCATTATAAGTGGCATGTGTTGCGATTGGAAGTGATATCCAGTCTCATGTTTGGGATTTCGTTTTTGATTCCCTTATTCCTATCCCTACAGTTCCCTTTTCCCAAACGGAAGCTCTTTCTAAGTATTTATGCAGGTATACTGCTATATTTCTTCATTGCCAACCACCATTACTTTGGATTTTCCATTTATAGAATGGTGGTGGCCCTTTGGTTTTTTTCTTTAGGCATTGCCTTATTTGGCGCGTTCAAAAGAGTGAAAGGTGCTCTCTTGATGGTGTTGATATTATTACTCTGTTTGGGTTTGCAAAATACCGTTAGTTTGAGTATCAGTCTATATGTTGGTTTTAGTCTGATGTTGCTGGGAATTTTGTATTTGGTATTCCTACGTACAAAAGCACAACGATTAGCGTATGACAACTCCTTGGTACAATCTACCCGTTTACGGTTGGAGTTGCTCAAAAAAAACATTCAGCCCCACTTTCTTATGAATACCTTGACTTCATTAATCGATTGGATAGAGGAATCCCCAAAAAAGGGAGTACGTTTTATAGAGGCATTGGCAAAAGAATTTGACCTTTTTAACCGGATCGAAAGTAAATCTTTGATCCCTATTGCCCAGGAAATTGAAATCTGTCGTAACCATATGGAAATCATGGGGTTTCGAAAAGAGGTGAATTATTTTTGGGAAGAGGAAGGCTTGGATATAGAAGATGAGATTCCCCCCGGTATCCTACATACCTTATTGGAAAACGGTATTACACACAGTATGGCTGGTGATGATAATAGTATCCGGTTTAAGCTGGTATACCATGCAAATACCAACTTTAGAAGCTATACCTTTCTGACGTTTGCTGGCGGTATGCGACCGGAAACCGGCGCTCGGGAAGAAGGTACTGGATTTAAATATATCAAGGCTCGGCTAAGGGAATCGTATCAGGATAAATGGGATTTCACTTCTGAACCTACAGCTGAAGGCTGGAAAAGTACAATCAAAATCTATTTTTAGGACGTATGCGCATTTTAATCGTTGAAGATGAATCACGGATCGCTAAGAGAATCGAGGGAATGACCCGGAATATCATTGGCGACAGGCTACAATCCCTAAAACGCATAGATACGCTTCAGGAAGCACTAGAGTTTATTGAAACCAACCCATTGGATTTGGTGCTTTTGGACTTGAACCTAAATGGGCACAACGGCTTTGAACTGCTGGGAACAGCTGTTTCCAAACCCTTTCATACCATTATTATTTCTGCTTATAAGGACCAGGCCATTACGGCATTTGAATATGGGGTATTGGATTTTGTGCCCAAACCTTTTAATCAGGATAGATTGGCGCTGGCTTTTAAAAGGGTAACCACCGAGATCTTGCCTGAAAATAAGAAGACCAAATTTCTGGCCATAAGAAAAAAGGGGCGGGTAGTGCTCGTTTCTGTAGAAGATGTACTTTATGTCAAAGGTGCGGGCTCCTATACCGAGTTATTTCTTAGCGAGGGCAGAAAAGAACTGCATGATAAATCGCTCGAAAAGTTGGAGCAGCTGTTAGCCCCTTCCTTTGAACGGATCCATAAATCGTATCTGGTGAAGCTTTCCGAAATAAGCAACATCACTGTGGCCTCTGGAAGCAGATATATGGCCGAGTTAAGAAATGGGGAAAGCATTCCCATTGGAAGAACAAAGTACAAAGATCTAAAAGCGAAATGGCTTTAAACTGCCTTGTGGGGGCCATCCCATAGAACTCTTGATGAGGAGAGCGTATTTGATCATACTACACCCAAATATTCATGGTCGGCCATTTTATGTTTAAGACCTGATGAAACCTACATGGATTTAAATTTTAACACATGATAATCCAAATCTAAATTCGGTTTTTATAAAACCTTAGATTCTTGTAAAATTCTAAGGTTAGGGTGTTGTTTATTCTTTTGTACCTCTATAAAATTTGAAAAAAAGAGTATGGAAAATCAGTAAAAGACCAAAAACCACCGCTGCTTTTCCTAGTATTGGGTAAGCATCAAAGGAAGTTGTTCCCAATACTATCCAAATACTACCAAGACTCATTCTATGATTCCTCATGCTTCTTTTTCTTTTTGCTATAAGCGATTCCCAAAATAATGCACAAGGAGACAAAACCTAAGGCAGACCACCAGTATCCCCAGTTTGGGTGATTGCTAAAGGAGGTGAACCCGGAGGCAATAAAGGTGAATGCCACAATACTGTATAACCGTATCCGTTTGTTAAACTTTTTGTCAGCAGCTTTCAATACGTCCATCTTCATTTAGTTGAGCTTGTTTAGAAATTTCCCTATGGCCGTCCAGTATTCTTCCGCGCCTTCCTGCCCTTTCCACAGTGCTTTGGATCCATGGAAACCATTGCTTTTTGGAATAAATTGCTGTTGTTCGGTTGTGAAGGAACCTGTGCCTATCAAGTTAGAGAGCGTTTCGGCTTCGGCTTTGGAAGAGGTCACCAGAAAGGGTTTCTCAATTTTGGTGAATACTGTGGACAGGGAAGGTTTGGCAGCACCAAAATAGTCTCCGGGGCTAAATCCAATGATAGCCTTTACCCTTGGATTTTCAGCTCCTTCCAACAATGCCAAACTGGACGAAAAAGAACTTCCCCATAAAATAACTTTTTTATTGTATCTGCTGTGTGCATATTGAATGGCTGCTACAATATCTTGCTGGGCGTCCACCATTTCCGCTGGAAAGCCTTTTTCTAGGGCCTTGGTCCGGGTCTTGTTCGGTTTTCCTGCAAAAGGGCCACCCGAGCGTAAATCCACTACCAGACAATTATAACCCATCTCGTTAAGCTTTGGGGCAATGTCTGCATATTCTATACGATTGTACCCCGCTTGATGCATTAAAATGATAGCAGGTTTTTTGACATCAACTTCATAAAGGTTGGCATTGATGGTAAGTCCATCGTCAGATGGGAATTCCACACTTGAGGGAGCAAATTTTTCACCCAATGCCCCGGGAGTAGGATATTGTACCCCTTGTTGTTGGCGCCTGGCCTCTGCTTCTTGACGGATAAGATCATCCACCAATTGGATTTTGGTCATCTTTCCTTCACCATCAAAATGGATATCCGATTCACTCTTTCCCAAACCCACAAAATCATAGGCAATTTTGGCCTTCCCCGTTTCGCTGCTTACAATGTCCATACTGTTCAGCTTTGGTAGATTGGTCACGATGTTCTTCATGATGGCCAGACTGTTCTTTTTGGGAATATCCCCAAATTGAAGCTCTGGACTTAAGTAGTTTTGTAGGGCCTCCGTGTTTTTCGCTGCAAAACTTTTGGAAAAAGTCTGGATTTGCCGGGAATAATCTTGGGCAAGAAAGGGGAGTGATGTAAAG
>CALGQU010000214.1 GCA_937959125.1 uncultured Croceitalea sp. | reverse complement strand
ATGCCCCTTTTGATATTCAACATATCGACTTAAAAAAATCGGTTTGGACCAATACAAAGGAAATAACCAATGGCAAAGATGATGATGCCAATGGATATATAGACGACTTAAATGGTTGGAATTTTATTGGAAATCCCAAAGGGACGCTTCCCCAGTATGAAAACTATGAGGTTGTCCGAATGGTACGATTTTACAATAGGTATTTTCAACATAATGATAGTTTGTCCCCGAATAACAAAGAGAAGTACAATGTTTATGTTAAGGCCAAAAAAGCACTTAAAGCAAAAAGGGAATCTTTTCAAGAAATAGTTGATCAGGGAAAACCCTTTATCGAAAATTACTACGCAAGTCTTGAGGCCGTACAACCTTTTATTGGTGATAAGGAATTGTCACTCCCCTTATTGGAAGAGCTCTTGAAAACACATAAAAATCTTGAAACCCAAATTAATGCGGTAATGCTTCCATTACAGTATGATATGAACATATTGGATTTAGAACAAGATTTAAACTTCCATAAGCGATTACTGGCGCTATATTACAATCCTGACTATGACGAGCGGCAAGAAATTGGCGATAACCCTAACGATATTAACGATCGTAATTATGGCAATAATTTGGTGGACGGATTACATGACACCATTTCCCATGGGACCAATGTAGCGGGAATAATTGCTGCCAATAGAAAAAACGAGGTTAGCATCAATGGCATTCATGAAGGTGCAAAGATCATTCCAGTTGTTGTCGCAGTAAACGGTGAGGCGCATGATAAGGACATTGCATTAGGAATCCGCTATGCAGTCGATAACGGGGCAAAAATCATCAACATTAGTATTAGCAAGGAGTATTCCTTACATAAGGAATGGGTTTTTGATGCCATACGCTATGCAGCATCAAAAGATGTTTTGATAGTAGCAGCGGCAGGGAACGATAATTTAAATCTGGATAAACAAAAAAATTTCTTTCCAAATGATAGCGATTATACCAATCCCGAGATTGCGGATAATTTTATTATGGTCGGCGGCAGTACTCATAGCTTAAACAATAATTTAAAGTATAGTGCTTCCAATTATGGCAAGGAAACGGTCGACATCATGGCCCCTGCAAAAGATATGTACACCACATCCGGTAACAACGCTTATGAATACGTGGACGGGACTTCTTTTGCTGCCCCCGTAGTAAGTGGAGTAGCTGCCCTTATCCGATCTTACTACCCAAATCTAAATGCTAAGCAGATAAAGGAAATTTTATTGGAGTCCGGAGTTCATTTTGATAGTATGGTCAATATTGCCAATGAAGAAGAAGCTGAAATTCTTATTCCGTTTTCATCTCTATCCAAATCAGGAAAAATAGTGAATGCTTATAATGCCGTTCTTTTGGCCGAACAAAAGTATGAGCAGAAGTAATTCAGAAGTCTTACCTTCCGTTAGACCTAACCATCCAATAAATACAGGCCAATTTTTAGTTTCCAATAGGGCATTTGCTCTTCAAAATAGTCAAAAAAGGCTTTTAAGCCTTGTGCTTCCGGTAGGTCTTCTTTAGCATCGGCAATGGCATCCAATTCCTTGCCCGTTAAAAATTGATGCAAGTCGATGGTTTTACCTTCCGATTCCGATTTTACCAAATGGCCGTAAATGGTATTTTCGGCAAGGGCACGTTGTGCAGCTATTTCGGGAATGGAAAGTCCGCTTTTAAAAAGGCTGTAGGTTTTTAAGTGGGTGGGCGTTTTGGATTTTTTAACGGCCACATGTTCTGCAATTTCTTCCAGGAAAACGGTGGCATACTTTTCCAACTTGGCCCTCCCAACTCCGGAGACCGACTCAAATTCTTCCTTGGTCTTAGGAAGTTTAGCTTCCATATCCTTTAAACTGGCATCTCCAAAGACTACATAGGCTGGCACTCCTTCGTCCGTCGCAATTTGATGGCGCAACTCCCTAAGTTTTTCAAACAATCCCGTTTTCGTCGTTTTTGCTTTGGTCGTTCGTTTAGGGGTGTCGGATGCCCTTTTTATGGTAGCGAACGCAATGGGTTTCTTAGCAAAAAGCACCTCCTTGGCAAGAGGTGTCAACCCTAGTCGTGCTCCTTCTTTAAAGTTGATACTCAGCACACCTTGATTCAATAGTTGGATGACATATTGCTGTAGGTCTTGCCAAGAAATATCCATAACGGCGCCATAGGTTTTAATGTTTTGATATCCCTTCTCAAAAACCTGTGCATTTTGTGCACCCCTAAGCACGTCGATTACCATGCCCATAGCCTCCTTCTCCCGCAGTCGGGCTACTGCAGAACAAATTTTTTGGGCGAGTACGGTACCATCAAAATAGGCGGGCGGGTATTTACAGATATCACAATTTCCGCAGGCTGCAGTGGCATGCTCCCCAAAATAATTGAGCAAGGCAATCCTACGACAGCTTAAAGCTTCGGCAAATTGCTGCATCCGTTCCAATTTCGCGTATTCTACAGTGGCATTGTCACTAGTGGCAATGAACTTGCGTAGCTGGGCCACATCAGCAAAACTATAGAACAAGAGGGCATGTGCGGGGAGCCCGTCCCTACCCCCACGACCGATCTCTTGGTAGTAGCCTTCAATATTTTTGGGCAGGTTGTAGTGGATGACCCAACGGACATTACTTTTGTCAATTCCCATTCCAAAAGCAATGGTCGCCACCACAATGGGAACACTATCCGTAATAAATCCTTCTTGGGCGGTACTACGTTCTTCTGCAGACATTCCCGCATGGTATGCTTGCGCTTTGTATCCAGAAGCCACCAGTTTGGCTGCAACGGCTTCCGTACTTTTTCTGCTTAGGCAATAGATAATTCCGCTTTCTTTTGGGCGTTCCTCCAAAAAGGCAAGAATATGCTTGATCCTATCTTGTGCGGGTTTCACCTCTAAAAACAGGTTAGGCCTATTGAAAGAGGCCAAATGTTGTTGGGCCGTGGGAATGTCCAGTTGGGCCACAATATCCTCTTGCGTGGTTTTATCTGCCGTTGCGGTCAAGGCGATGATGGGAATATGGGGAAACCTTTCTTTTAGTCCTCCCAACCTCGTATAAGCGGGTCTAAAGTCATGTCCCCAAGAGGAGATACAATGGGCTTCATCCACCGCAAAAATACTGATGGTAATATCCAGCAACACACTGTCCAAAAGCCCTAAACTTTCTGGAGCCACATAAAGGAGTTTTAATTCGCCTTGGGTTAACTCCTGAAAAGTACGTTGCTGGGTTTCCCCCGTCTGCGAACTGTTGTAGTATGCCGCGGCAATGCCATTGGCCTTAAGCACATCTACTTGGTCTTTCATTAGGGCGATAAGTGGGGAAATGACAATTGCCGTCCCCTCTAAAGCAAGCGCACTTAACTGATAGCATAAGGATTTTCCGCCTCCCGTGGGCATAATGGCCAAAACGTCTTTCTTGGATAGGACATCACCAATGACTTCTAACTGATTGGCCTTGAAGGTATCGTACCCAAAATGGGTTTTTAATAAGGGTAGTAACGTACTTTTAAGTTCGGCAGTCATAAGAATGGAGTAAAACTAGCAAAAAACTTTACGTAAACGTAAAGTAACGCTACACCTCCTCTGGGGCCAGTTCCACTTCCAAGCCTTCCAAATCTTCCGTGATATGCAATTGGCAACCCAGCCTACTGTTCTCTTCTACATGAAACGCTTCGGCCAACATGGCTTCTTCATCATCGGATTTTTCCGGAAGGTCGTGGTTGGATTTTACATAGCATTGACAGGAAGCGCACATAGCCATCCCACCGCAAATTCCAATGGTTCCCTCTGGTGCCAGTTCATAGGAACGTACTACCTCCATTAGGTTCATGTTCATATCTGTTGGCGCGTCTATTTCATGGAGTACGCCATCTCTATCGGTAATTTTGATTTTTACGTCACTCATTAAATTATGTTTTTTTGTGCTTCCCTCCTATGAAGGAGGGATTGAGGGAGGTGTACATCCATTCTCCTAAAATTGCAAAATATAATCTTCAATTGCCAAAAGTACATTTTCTATATTGTTCATTACCTAAAAATCAGAAAAGCGATTGACATTAATCTGCGGTTCATTTAACCTCTTGGATTTTTTCGTGTCTTTCTCCCATACCTCAATAATTTGATGTGAATATCCATCCAGTTCAATTATCAACCGAAGTTTGTTCCAAAAGAAGTCAACTATATATTCGTCAATTAGCTTTTGGCGATGAAAATCATACCCATACATTTGACCTCGCTTTAACCTTTGCCATAACCGAACTTCGGATTTAGTTGCATTATTTCGAACTTGCCTAGCTAACTCTTTAAGTTTTGGATTGTATTTAATTCTCATTTTTACACACCCCTTAATCCCCTTACTTCAGCAGTGTTCAGTACATGCTTTCTAGAGGGGAAATGCGAACGTAATAGCTACTCTATCGATTTTACCACCGCTTTTGGAGCTTCTTTCTTACTTCCATCAAAACCGGTAACCCCACCAACGGTCGTGTATTTCATTACATATTTTTTATTGGGATATATGCGCTGGTAGGCACTTTGACACATGAGTGTGGCTTCATGAAAACCGCAGAGGATCAATTTTAACTTACCGGGATAGGTATTCACATCACCAATGGCATAAATACCCGGAATATTGGTTTGGTAATCTAGGGTATTATCGACTTTGATGGCGTTTTTTTCAATCTCCAATCCCCAATTGGCAATAGGTCCCAGTTTAGGGGAAAGTCCAAAAAGCGGAATAAAATTATCCGTTTTAATGGTCATTTGCTCCTTGGTATCCGTTTTCTCCAATACTACAGCGGTTACATGGGTATCTCCTTGCAGGGCAACAACTTCCGCTGGCGTAACAAGATTGATTTTTCCCACGTTTTTAAGCTCCTGAACTTTCTCTACAGAATCCAAAGCACCCCTAAACTCATTGCGCCGGTGGACTAAAGTGACCTCTTTTGCGATAGCCGCTAAAAAGATGGCCCAATCCAAAGCGGAATCCCCACCCCCGGCAATAACCACCTTTTTATCGCGGTATACTTCTGGGTCCCTTATAATGTAGGCAACGCCTTTATCTTCAAACTTCGTCAGGTTTTCCAACTGCGGTTTTCTGGGTTCAAAACTGCCAAGTCCACCGGCAATGGCCACTATAGGTGCCTTATGTTTTGTTCCCTTATTGGTGGTAACGATAAAAGAACCGTCTTCTAATTTTTCAATCGTTTCCGCGCGTTCCCCCAAGGTAAAGCCAGGTTGAAAGGGTTTTATCTGCTCCATAAGATTATCGACCAACTCGCCGGCCAATACCTCTGGAAATCCTGGAATATCATAAATGGGTTTTTTAGGGTAAATTTCCGAACACTGCCCGCCAGCTTGCGGCAACGCATCGATCAAATGGCATTTTAACTTTAAAAGTCCCGCCTCAAAAACGGCAAAAAGCCCCGTTGGGCCGGCTCCAATGATAAGAATATCCGTTGTGATCATAAAAATGAAGTTGCAGTGGTAAAAACTACGCTTTAGGAAAGATTGTATTTTATGATGGGTATAAGCCTAGCTAAGGTTGATAACTTCTTCTATCTGTGGCACATATTTTTTAATGGTCATCTCCACACCACTTTTTAAGGTCATTTGGTTCACACTACACCCAATGCAGTTCCCTTCCAATTTCACCTTGACCGATGTATCGTTATCTATGGAAATCAATGAGATATCTCCACCGTCACTTTGCAAAAAGGGTCGGATTTCCTCCAAGGCCTTTTCTACGTTTTGTCTTACTTCTTCTGATGTCATCCTTATTTCTTTTTAACCGCAGCACAACCTGCCATTGTTGTAATTTTTATGGCCTCCGTTGGTGGGAGTGCCGTATTTCTTTTGACCAATTCCTGTACTACGTTTTTGGTCAATTCTTCAAATGCTTCTTCCGTTGGCGTAGCCGTTTGCAAAGCAGCAGGACGACCAATATCACCTGCTTCCCGTATGCTTTGCACCAAAGGTATTTCCCCTAAAAACGGCACTTGGATATCCGTTGCAAGGTTTTTTGCCCCATCTTTCCCAAAGATATGGTATTTGTGGTCCGGTAATTCCTCTGGTGTAAAATAGGCCATATTTTCCACGATACCCAAAACGGGAACGCTAATTGCCTCTTGTTGGAACATGGCCACCCCTTTTCTGGCATCTGCCAAGGCAATTTCCTGTGGGGTACTTACCACTACGGCCCCGGTTACGGGCAAAGACTGCATAATGCTCAAATGGATATCCCCGGTACCTGGCGGAAGGTCCAGCAATAAAAAGTCGAGCTCACCCCAATGTGCATCAAAAATCATTTGGTTCAAGGCTTTTGAAGCCATGGGACCACGCCAAATAACCGCCTGATCGGGTTGTGTAAAAAATCCGATGGAAAGCATCTTCACCCCATAGTTCTCCACGGGCTTCATCTTATTCTTACCATCCACATTGATGGACAAAGGGCGTTCCATGGCCACATCAAACATAATGGGCATGGAGGGGCCATAAATATCCGTATCCAAGAGTCCCACATTGAATCCCATTTTTGCCAAGGTAACCGCCATATTTGCCGTGACCGTAGATTTCCCCACACCACCCTTACCAGATGCTACCGCAATGATGTTTTGGATTCCGGGAATGGCCTTTCCTTTAATTTGGTTTACTTTGGGTTTTGCTGCTGCTTCCACCTTAAGATTGACCTTTATTTTAGCTTTAGCATATACTTTTTCATGAATGATTTTGAGGATTTCAACCTCGGTCTTCTTACGCGCCTGTAGACTGGGGTTGCTTATGGTAATATCCACCTCAACCTCATCGCCAAATATTTGGACATTTTTTACCGCACCGCTCTCCACCATATTCTGCCCTTCACCGGGAACGGTAATGTTTTCCAACGCCTTTAAAACCGCTTTCTTATCTAGCTTCATAGTACCCAAGTCGTTTAAATCAATTCTAAATTACAAAGATACGCCGCAGGCATTACATGAAGAAGGATGGGCATTGAAAAGTGGTATGCGGGGATAGAGGGGGATTATATAGGCCTGAAACCTTTGCATAAAGGTATAAAAAGTGTGCGCTATCCAAATTATGGAAAGGACTCACCGAACTCGTTTAAATTTTTCCAATTCGCTATTTTATACTAATTTTTTAAAAATTAGGGAATGAAGGCATCCAATTACTGAAAGGGAGATAATTTTGAACACCTCTTATAACATATATCAATTATGTTTAATAGTAATTCTAACCCAATTCTAGCGCCGGATCCCAGAAATGCTTTTTAAAATCCACTATTTGATTGTCCACTACCTTAATCCCTTCATTTTCCAACAACTGCTGCATCAAATTGGTGCCGTCAAAATGCTGTTTTCCAGTAAGGAGACCCACCCTATTCACCACTCTATGTGCCGGAATGTCCTTTGCCAAAGATTTGTTCATGGCCCATCCTACCATTCTGGCACTGCGGGCGGCACCCAAATATTTGGCTATGGCCCCATAGGAGGTCACCCGCCCATAGGGGATGCGTTTAGCAACTTCATAGACCTTATCAAAAAAATTGGGTTCCTCCATATTACTTCATGTAAATTCTTATGGCCGTTATGACAAGTAATACCACCATTAATGCACTTAGGATATAGTTGGAATTCTTGGAAAAGCGACCGGTCTTAAGTTCCATTTTATCAAAATAGAAAACATAAAGGTACATCACTAAAAAAGTACCTAATCCGGCAGCAAGAATAAAAACAACCTCATCCAGCACTTCGTAATTCATATACCCTTGGGAATGGAAAAGGGTGTTTATTCCGCTATAATAAGGTATGGTAAGCATATTTATGGCCGCCAAAAACAACCCCTTGGTAAAGCTGCTTCTTTTTTTACCTTCTACATGGTTTATTGGCTCATTGCCCTGTTTTTTGGCCTTAAAGAAAAAGAAAAGGGCAAGGAAAAGGAACAATGCCATAGCCACCAACATGAGCAATCCCACCACATCCGGATTCCTAAAGAGGTATTTGGCAATCCGAACGGAGATATAGGTTTGGAACATGACCATTACCCCCACCCCAAGGCCAAAAATAACACCGTTGGATTTCCCTTTCTCTATGCTTGTCTTTGCCGCATTTACGTTGAGCAGCCCTGGAGGGGCAGACGCTAAAAAGGCAGCCAAAAAGGTTACCCCAAACAAGAGTAGATAATGTATCATGCAGCTAGTTGGTCATCCTAAATTGGATGTAGGTAATTGGTTTTCCAACATCAAGATACTGATTTTCATAGAATGTCTGTATACCCAACACTTCTTTTGGGCTTCCTTCATTTTTATAGACATCGTGATTGGCGTAGATGACTTCATGACCAAGACCATGCAATATTCCCAAGGTATACCCGTGCATAAACTCGCTATCCGTTTTTAAATGGATCAACCCATTAGGTTTTAAAATACGCTTGTATTTGCCCAGGAAATCCATATTGGTCATCCGGTGTTTGGTTCGCTTGTACTTGATTTGCGGATCCGGAAAGGTAATCCACAGCTCCGAAACTTCTTCCGCCCCAAACAGCTCATCTACCAACTCGATCTGGCTTCTTAAAAAAGCTGCATTGGGCAAGTTTTCTTCCAAAGCGGTCTTTGCCCCACGCCAAAAGCGGGCCCCTTTAATGTCTATGCCAATATAATTCTTATTCGGGTTCATGCGGGCCAAGCCTACGGTATACTCCCCTTTACCACAGCCGAGTTCCAAGACAATAGGATTGTCGTTCCCAAAAAAGGCATCCCATTTACCCTTGTGCTCAAAACCTGCTGTGACCTCTTCCCTAGTGGGTTGTACCACATTCTTAAAGGTTTCATTTTCTTTAAACCGTTTCAGCTTGTTTTTGCTTCCCAAAACAAAAATTTAATGTTTTCACAAAACTAAGGAAATCAAAATCCTAAATAGGTGTTGTTCCTTTACAAGGATGCAAAAATCCCAACGTATTCTTGTGGCCCCGCTTAACTGGGGTTTGGGGCATGCCACCCGATGTATCCCTATCATACATGCACTTTTAGACCACGGGCATCTTCCCTTTCTTGCTTCGGATGGTGTTGCTTTGGGCTTATTGCAAAAGGAATTTCCAGACCTGCCTTCCTTTGAACTACCTTCTTATAAAATTACCTATGCCAAAAAAGGAAAAAACTTTAAGGGCAAAATGCTATGGGATTCCCCCAAAGTCCTAAAAGCCATGGCCAAGGAAAAGAAGACCGTTAAAAAGCTGGTAAAGGAACTCCATTTGGACGGGATTATTTCTGACAATCGGTTGGGGGTCTATTCCAAAAAGGTGCCTTGCGTGTTCATCACACATCAATTAAACGTGCTTTCTGGCAACACCACGTGGTGGAGTTCTACACTTCACCAAAAAATCATAAAGAAGTATACCGCCTGTTGGGTACCCGATGTAGCTGGAAAGCCCAATTTAAGCGGGAAGCTTGGGCATTTAAAAAAATCAAAACTTCAAATTCATTACTTGGGGCCTTTAAGCCGATTTCAAAAAAAAGAGGAACCCCGGGTGTACGATTTAATGGTACTCCTATCCGGACCGGAACCCCAGCGTACGCTTTTAGAGACCAAACTTTTACAGGAATTGGAGGATTTTGTGGGTACCGTGCTTTTGGTACAAGGGAAAATATCCGAACGACAGACCCTTGATGAAGTAGCCTTGAAAAACGCGGAAATTACGGTAGTGAATTTTATGCAAAGTGCAGCCTTGGAAAAGGCCATCAACCAAAGTGAAAAAGTACTTTGTAGATCTGGCTATACCACACTTATGGATTTGGCCAAGCTTAACAAGGATGCTTTTTTCATTCCTACGCCGGGGCAATACGAACAAGAATATTTGGCCAAAAGGATGGACAAAAAAGGTATTGCACCCTATTGCGACCAGACAGATTTTAAACTGGCCCAACTAGATCGCATCCCTAGGTATAGCGGTTTAAAAGATTTTAGTAAAGGGATAGATTACGCGGAACTATTTGAAGCTTTTTCCAAGGTAAAGGAAAACTCCGACCCCACTTCTACCTCACTTTCCACATAAATTTTTTCGTCATGGGCCTCAATGATATGCTTTACAATGGAAAGCCCTAAACCAGAACCGCCTTCTTTACGGCTACCACT
>CALGQU010000213.1 GCA_937959125.1 uncultured Croceitalea sp. | reverse complement strand
TAATAACGATATTTTAGGGTATGCCACCTCCGGAGGTTCCGGTACGGATCATAACGACAACCCTACTGCAGATAGTTTAGATCCTTCTACCTACGCAGGAAACGATATTACGAATAATGATGTTTTTGCCAGCGTATATAGTGGTATGGTACAGCAATTGGTTGCCAGTGGCGCACAAGGTGTCTTGGCCAACATCCCCAGCGTAACGGATATCCCGTTCTTTACAACGGTCCCCCACAATCCGGTTCCACTGGATGGTGCTACCGCTGCACTGTTAAACGGTGCCTATGCGGACTACAACCAAGCCATGTTAGCTTTTAGCACCGATCAAAACCCTTTGGGGACACCGTTGATTTCTCCTGAAGAAGCGCAACGAAGGATGATTTCTTTTGAAGCAAGTGCCACCAATGCCGTAGTAATATTGGATGAAGACCTCACGGATTTAACTATGGTAAGTCCTGCATTGGTAAATTTAAGACAAGCCACTGCAGAAGATTTATTGGTGTTGACCTCTGTCAGCTTTATTGGCTCCCTTGCCGACCCAAGTAACCCTGCTTCGGCCAACGGACTTGCGGTACCACTAGGTGATCAGTGGGTGTTGACCCCAGAAGAGCAAGAGGCCGTGAGTACAGCGATTACTTCGTATAACCAAACCATTCAAAGCGTTGCCCAAGCCAATGGACTGGCTTTCGTAGATGCAAATGCTTTATTGACCGACCTAAATGCCAATGGTTTGGCACTAGCGGACGGTAGTAGGGTAACCTCAGTATTCGCCACAGGAGGGGGATTCTCCCTGGACGGGGTACATCCGTCCCCTAGAGGGTACGCAATATTGGCCAATGCATTTGCCGCAGCCATTAACGAAACCTATGGTTCTAACCTTCCCGGTGTAAATCCTTTGGATTTTACAGGTTTATATATAGACTAGTATCCACAAAAAATTTATATCTTAAGGCACCATTACATGGTGCCTTATTTTTTAAAATGAAATTTATAGTACGCCTTTTATTAAGTGCCATTGCCGTAGTGGTATTATCCAAAATACTCCCTGGGGTTGGGGTGGACACGTATACCACGGCTATTCTAGTGGCGGTTGTTTTAAGTTTCCTTAATTTTTTGATCAAACCCATACTGGTCATTCTTACTTTACCGGTCACCCTTGTTACTTTTGGGTTGTTCTTGTTGATTATCAATGCCATCATCATCCTATTGGTAGATTATTTCATCCCGGGATTCACCGTCAACGGCATCCTTTGGGCCATCATTTTTAGCCTACTCCTATCCTTCCTACAATCCATACTGTTCTCTATTTTGAAAGACGACAAGAAAAAGTAAGTTTTTAGATTGATTTACAACCAATTAAAAACTTGTTGTCCAAAAGAAAATAATGTATTTTTGCCACCCGTTTTTGGATAAATTATCCCAGACATAGCCAATTAGGATATCTATTTAAAAAAAATGATTGCCGGGTAGGCTTGGGAACATTAAATCTCAATGATCGAGTAAAGCAAATTAGAGCGAATGAATATTACTAAGGAACAGATAGATCAACTTAATGCAGTTGTAAAAGTAGCCATCACCAAGGATGACTATCAAGACAAAGTAGATACTATTTTAAAGGACTACAGAAAACAGGCAAATATACCTGGTTTTAGAAAAGGGCAGGTACCTATGGGCCTTATCAAAAAACAATACGGCAAGGCCGTGCTTGTTGATGAGGTAAACAAATTGTTACAGGACAACCTGAACAAATATCTGACCGAAGAAAAATTGGATGTCCTTGGAAACCCGCTACCAAAACAACAAGATAGTTTTGACTGGGATGCCGAAGAATTGGCTTTTGAATTTGAATTGGGCTTAGCGCCAGATTTTGAGGTTAACCTAAAAACCAAAAAAGCCATTACGCAATACAAAATCATTGCGGATAAGAAGATGGTGGCAGAGCAAGTGGAACGTATTACCAAACAGTATGGTAAAATTGTATCCAAAACCGAAGTTGCAAAGGGTCACGAGGTAACCGGGGTTTTCAAAAACGAAGAAAACGCCATAGAGCACAAATCTACCATTGAGTTGGATAAGATCAAGAGCAAAAAAGCCATTGACAGCCTTGTAGGAAGCAAAGTTGGTGCTACGGTCACTTTAAAGACCAAAGGGCTTTTCAAAGAAGATTATTTGTTATCCGCGGCCTTGGGAATGAACAAGGACGAAGTGGAAAAACTAAATATAGAGGTTAGCTTCACCCTTGAGGAAATCAATGAAAGGGAAGCGGCGGCCTTGGATCAAGAATTGTTCGACAAGCTTTTTGGGGAAGGCGTTGTCACTTCTGAAAAAGAGATGCAAGAGAAGATTAAGGAAGATTCCGAAAAACAATTTGAGCAGCAAGCCGATCAAAAATTATTGAACGATATTACCGAAAAATTGATTGCAGAAACCAAGTTTGAACTTCCTTCGGACTTTTTGCAAAAATGGATCCAAGTCAGTGGTGAAAATCCAATATCTGAAGATGAGGCCAAGGAAGAATATGAAAAATCCGAAAAAGGGCTTCGCTATCAGCTTATAGAAGGTAAGATTATCAAGGAAAATGACATACAAGTCCAGTTTGAGGAGCTAAAGGAGTTTGCCAAAGGTTTTATAAAATCCCAAATGGCGCAATACGGTCACTTTAACCCCCAAGAAGAGGAATTGGAAAACATTGCCACAAGGGTTATGGGCAACCAAGAAGAAGTGAAACGTATGCAAGAACAGTTGATGAGCCAAAAACTATTGGCCCTTTACAAAGAGAAGGCCAATCTTAAAGTAAAGGAAATCAATTACGAGAACTTTGTAAAAGAGGTTTACGGATAGCATATCAAATAATATGTATCTTTACGGTTCTGAAATTTTGAATTTCAGAACCGTTTTTGTTTAAAAAAATCAAGCGAGGAAATCCTATGGATTACGGAAAAGAATTTAAGAAATACGCAACGCAACACCAAGGTATCAACAGCATGTACTACGACCAGATCGTAAGCAGCATGTATCCTGTAAACCTTACCCCAAATATTATTGAAGAACGGCAAATGAACATTGCCGTTTTTGATGTTTTCTCTAGATTGATGATGGACCGCATCATTTTTTTAGGTACGGGTATCAATGATCAAGTTGCCAATATCGTACAGGCGCAATTGTTATTCCTGGAAAGTACCGATGCATCAAAAGACATCTCTATCTATATCAACTCTCCCGGTGGAAGCGTTTATGCCGGTTTGGGTATTTATGATACCATGCAATTCATTAAACCGGATGTAGCTACTATATGTACCGGTATGGCGGCCTCCATGGGTGCTGTATTGCTATGTGCCGGTGAAAAAGGTAAGCGCAGTGGGTTAACGCATTCCAGAGTAATGATCCACCAACCTATGGGAGGGGCACAAGGACAGGCCAGTGACATAGAGATTACTGCCAAGGAAATCTTGAAATTAAAGGAAGAACTGTACCAAATTATCGCAAAACACGCGGAACAACCGTACGATAAAGTATATGAGGACAGTGATCGTGATTACTGGATGAAGGCGGACGAAGCCAAGTCTTATGGTATGATAGATGAAATATTAGTAAGGGAACGCTAAAATCCCCGTACTAAAAAGTAACGGTAATATTTGGTGCTTAAACAAACCAAACTTCAATTTTTGCCGTTCTATGTTTGACAATTTAAAATTGCTATGGCAAAAGAAAATTTAGAGTGTTCGTTTTGTGGAAGGAAAAAACCGGAAACCAATCTGTTGATCGCAGGTTTGGATGCCCACATTTGTGATCGTTGCATCGAGCAAGCACACAGCATTGTTGCAGAGGAATCCAAACAGTCCAAGACAAACGACCTAAGTTCAGAGTTGGTATTGAAGAAACCCATGGAAATCAAGGATTTCTTGGACACCTTTATTATTGGGCAAGAACGCACTAAAAAAGTACTTTCCGTAGCCGTTTACAACCACTACAAACGTTTATTGCAGCCTAAGGGCAAAGAAGACGACATAGAGATCCAAAAGAGTAATATTGTCATGGTAGGGCAGACCGGTACGGGAAAAACCCTTATGGCAAAGACCATTGCCAGAATGCTCAACGTACCCTTGGCCATTGTTGATGCTACCGTACTAACGGAAGCGGGTTATGTAGGCGAAGATGTGGAAAGTATCCTTACCCGCTTGTTACAAGCTGCCGACTACAATTTAGAAAAAGCGGAACGTGGTATTGTGTTTATTGATGAAATCGATAAGATTGCCCGCAAAAGCGACAATCCCTCCATAACCAGGGACGTATCCGGCGAAGGGGTACAACAGGGACTTTTAAAACTATTGGAAGGGACCGTGGTCAACGTACCACCAAAAGGTGGAAGAAAGCATCCGGATCAAAAGTTCATAGAAGTCAACACAGAGAACATTCTTTTTGTTGCCGGTGGTGCTTTTGATGGTATTGAGCGCATCATTACCAAACGTTTGAATATGCAAGCCGTAGGATATAGTGCCTCAAAAGCTGAAGAAAACTTGGATAACGAAAACCTATTGCAGTACATTATCCCAAAGGATTTAAAAGAGTTTGGGTTGATTCCGGAAATCATTGGAAGGCTTCCTGTTCTTACGCATATGAATCCCTTGGACAAGAAAACGCTACGCGCTATTCTTACAGAGCCTAAAAATGCAATCATCAAACAATACGAAAAGTTGTTTGCCATGGATGATATCGTTTTTAGTATTACGGAACAGGCGTTAAGTTATATTGTAGACAAAGCTGTGGAATACAAGTTGGGGGCCCGTGGATTGCGTTCCCTTTGCGAAGCTGTCTTTACAGATGCCATGTTCAGTATGCCCAGTAGTGACGAAAAGGATTTTAAAGTAACCAAGGCATATGCAGAAGAGAAACTTTCGTATGAGACCATTAAAAAGCTAAAAGCGGTTTCATAACCGGTATGCTTTTCAATTCTTGAAGCGAATCCCAAATCCATAAAAACGCAATTGAATAGCTGTTTTAAGTCATAATCCTTGTTTTAACGTCATTCCGAATTTATTTCGGAATCCCACAACTCTAACAAACAACAATTATATGATGAGAACCTGAATCAAGTTCAGGTTAACGTAAGCCAATTATTATAGATTACGGATATTCAATAAACACAGGCTTACAAAACAAAAAAAGAGGTGACATGACCTCTTTTTTAGATGAATAAGGAATTCTATTTCTTTATACTGCCTTTCTGGTCACTTTTGACAAAAGCTCCATACAAACCTCAGAAATTATTTTTTCGTCGGAATACAGTTCGTGTCCAAAACTTGGGATAACATTTAATGCTACTCCTACCCTGTTGGCCCAATTCATATCAGGTTTAAATGTATCACATTCCCCAAAAATCAAATTGAGGTCCGCACATCCGGGTTTTTGTTCTTCCATGCGTATGCGTGTTGCAGAAACCGTAGTAAGGGATTTTATGGGCAAACCTGCCAAAGCAGCTTTCCAAGCAATGGTTCCACCCATACTAAAGGCAAGCACATGACTTGCGGTCTTTTCTTTTCTAATGAGATGTGCAACTGCAGTATCTATACCACCTTCTACAAAAGCCCTGTGCAGGTTTTCTTGGTTGTTGACCACCTCATCAATATTGCCCAATTGTTGGCAATCATAAAACTGGATGTCATAATACTGTTGCAAATATCCAAAATAGGATGTGATCCAAAGGCCCTTTTTAACGCCCCACATATCTGACAATACTAGTAATTTTTCGGCCATAATTTTAGTTTTAGGTTATAGATAAGGGAACTATATTTCAAACTTCCAACATTAACGTCTAAAATCTATTTTTATTTGTTTAAGCTAAATAATTGTTCGATGAATGGTAACATTCACAAGAACCTTTCGCAGATCCTAAACAAAAAAGTGGGCTTTTATTCTTGGGGTATCCCTTCGGACATCTGTACTAATTCTTCCAAGTAACCCCTTGTATTGGAAAGCCTTGGGATCTTATGTTGCCCCCCTAATTTATTATTACATTTTAACCAATCGTAAAAAAGATTTTCACGCGCTATATGGACTTTGGGCATGGTAAGGGTAATATTATTGTATCGTTTTGCCTCATAATCAGAATTCAGGGATTTTAGGGCATTGTCCAAAACTTCCGTAAAATACCCAAGGTCTTGGGGTACTTTTCTAAACTCGATCATCCATTCGTGTGCGCCTTTCTCATTATCACGCATAAAAATTGGCGCCGCCGTATAATCCTTTATTTCTGCACCGGTTTTAAGACACACCTGCTGCAAAGCGGCTTCCGCATTCTCAATAATGAGTTCTTCACCGAACGCGTTGATATGGTGTTTGGTCCTACCGGTAATCCTGATACGAAAGGGGTTGAGCGATGTAAATCTGATCGTATCCCCTATTTTATACCGCCAGAGACCGGCATTGGTAGTGATAACCATAGCGTAATTGGTCCCAATGGCAACGTCCCAAAGGGGTACTGCACGCTCTGTTTCCTGTCCGTACGAATCCATAGGGATAAACTCATAAAAAATACCGTAGTCCAGCATTAACAACAATTCTTCCGCATTGTTGCGATCTTGGATACCAAAAAATCCTTCAGAAGCGTTATAGGTTTCGTAATAATTAAAGCGGGAACGAGGCAATAGTTTTTTATATTGTTCCCTGTAGGGCGCAAAACTGACCCCGCCATGGAAGTAAACTTCTAAATTTTCCCAAATCTCGAACAAATGGTTTTTCCCTGTTTTTTCTATGACATTGTTCAACAAGACCAACATCCACGAAGGGACTCCCGCCAGACTGGTCACGTTTTCCTGTATACTTTCCTCGATAATGGCTTCCAACTTGGATTCCCATTCACTCATTAAAGACACCTTATTGCTGGGTGTACTGCTATACTCCGCCCATAGCGGCATATTATCAATTAGGATTGCGGAGAGATCCCCAAAAAAAGTACCGTTGTCTTCATACAGTTCTTTACTGCCTCCCAAGCGCAAGCTCTTTCCTGTAAACAACTGGGAATTCTCATTATTGTTCAAATAGAGACATAAGAGGTCTTTACTGGACTTGTAATGGCAGTCCTCCAATGCTTCCGTACTCACGGGGATAAACTTACTTTTTGCATTGGTGGTACCACTGCTCTTAGCAAACCATTTTATCTGTGTGGGCCAAAAAAGATTTTGCTCACCTTTACGTGTACGTTCTATCAAAGGGGCAACATCTTCATAGGAAGTTATGGGTATACGGTTTGCAAAATCCTCATAGCTAATCATGGAATCAAATCCATAGGTGCGCCCAATTTCCGTATCCTTCGCAAAAGCTACCAACTGTTGCAATAGCTCTTGTTGTACATCCAATGGATATTTCAAAAACAATTCTATCTGATGGTAGCGCTTTTTAAGCAACCATGAGGCAATTGAATTGAATAAGGGTATCGGCATTTTAGGTATATTTAGTCTCTCGATGCCGCAGGGCACCAAAGCTAAAATACAAATTCATTACCAACTATGCTGTACGAAGGGGTTTTACGCAAAATGCGCACGGAATTGGGCCAACCAATTCAATATTTTTTAATGATGGAAGGCGGTTTTCTCAATCTTAACCAGGCCCTAAACAAAACCCTGACCCTCCAATTTATAAAACACCAATGTTTAAACTGTGGTGAAAACAGACCTATTTACAGACAAGGGTTCTGCAAAAATTGTTTTTTTGAAACCCCAGCTGCTGGGGATTGGATCATGAAACCGGAATTGAGTACTGCTCATTTGGGTAAGGAAGATCGGGATCTGGAATACGAAAAGCGTGTGCAACTGCAACCCCATATTGTGTATTTGGCCAATAGCAGCAACGTAAAAGTTGGGGTTACCAGAAAAACCCAAGTCCCTACCCGTTGGATCGATCAAGGTGCCCATGAGGCCATTGAAATTGTAGAAGTGCCCAACAGGTACTTGGCAGGTATCACGGAGGTTGCCCTAAAAGAACATGTTGGTGATAAGACCAATTGGCGCAAAATGCTTACCAATAGTGTGGAAGATGTCGATTTGGTGGAATGGCGGGAAAAATTAAAGAGTTACATCCCTGGGGAAGCACAAGACTATTTTATTACGGCCAATACAGAAACCAACTTAGAATTCCCGGTAGTCCAATACCCGGAAAAAGTGCAAAGTCTAAATTTGGATAAAAACCCAAGCTTTACGGGAATCTTAAAAGGCATTAAAGGGCAATACCTCATCTTTGAAGATAATACCGTTTTTAATGTGCGCGGTAGCGAAGGCTATTATGTGGGTATTGACATCAACTAAATTCACTTTATAACCAGGACATAATGAGAGCAGCATATCTATTAGTTATGGTATTTACCATTTCACTTTTCAGTTCGTGCAGAACAGATAAGAAAGAAGTGAAACAAGAAAAATTTCAGTTTGCCCAGCCCGAAGAAGTTGGTATGTCCTCGGACAGCTTAGCTAAAATTGACCAGATGGTCATGGAATTCGTATCGGCCAAAAAATACCCGGGCGCGGTGACCTTGATCGCTAAAAATGGAAAAATAATTTATGAATCGGAAGTAGGTTGGTCAGATTCCACCCGGACCGAACCCTACCGAAAAGACCATTTGTTCCGTCTGGCCTCTATGACCAAACCTATTGTCTCTGTTGCGGCCATGCAACTGGTAGAAGCGGGCAAACTAAAGTTGGGCGATCCTGTGGGTAAGTACATCCCTTCTTTTATGGAGACCAAGATATTGACCGAGTTTCACCCATCCGATACTACTTGGACAAGCATTCCTACAAAGGGCATTCCTACGGTACGGCAATTATTGATGCATACTGCGGGAGTTCCCTATGGTTTTGCAAACCCCCAAATCAATGGGGCTATACTGGCGAAACACGGCGTACCCGACTTAAGTACCCACCTGCCCATGACCATAGCGGAAACGGCCGAAAAACTGGGAAATCTGCCCTTGATCCACGAACCCGGGGCACAATGGATGTACGGGCTTAATACGGATGTCCTGGGCCGTGTGGTGGAGGTGGCCTCTGGCATGCCCTTGGATGATTATATCCGGGAACATATTACGGGACCCATTCAAGTAGATAAGCTGGATTTCTATTTTAACGATTCCTTGACCAATAGATTGACCAAGGCTTATTTATCCACTCCAGAGGGGACATTTACCCAAGCACCTCCTCAAATGGGACCATTTTATATTCCCAACTACCCCACGGAAGGGGCAAAAACCTATCTATCCGGCGGTAGTGGAATGACGGGAACCGCACGGGACTATTATTTGTTTTGCCAGGCAATGCTAAATGATGGACAGTTGGGTGAAGCCCATATCCTAGAACCGGAGACCGCTAGATCCATGCATGCAAACCAATTGGATACCATCTCATTCCCTTGGGGCACGGGAGGATTTGGATATGGGTTTCATGTAGCGGGTGGTGGGGATTCCTTAAGACCAAAAGGAGCCTACAGTTGGGGAGGTGCCTTTAGCACTACCTTTTGGATAGACCCTACGAACGAACTTATTGTAATTCAATTGCGACAAGTGTTACAATCCCCGCATAACCAAGAAATAGATGGCAAATTAGAACGTCTTGTTTACGGCGCTTTTACAAATTAAGAAACCAAATATATCAATTAACCCAACAATTTTACTATGAGACCTTTGATTTTGATATTACTACTGGCCGTGTTATTACCCTCCTGCACCAACAATACCTTGGATAAGGGTCTGATCATTAAAGAAAGTCCACACTCCGTTGAAGCCACCTATACCAAGTTAAGAACCTTGCTAAGCAATAATCCCAAGCTTAAGATACTACTGGAGTTGGATCATAGTGAGAATGCACGTTCTGTAGATTTGGAACTTAAACCCACAAAAATCATACTTTTTGGCAATCCTAAATTGGGAACCCCTTTAATGCAGTCCACTGCCACCGCAAGTATTGATTTACCCCAAAAAATAATTGTTTATACAGATGAAGGAAACCGTACCAAAATTGCCTATAACGACCCTTGGTATCTACAGAAGAGACATGGAATAGAGGGCAAAGGGGCAATTTTGGAAAAAGTTGGCGATGCACTACACGCCATTACGGAAAAGGTAATTGCCAAGGAATAGCCTCTAGTGCATTGTCCAAAAACCAAAATTCCGGCTTTCCAATATGCTACGAAATATCCCTATTCTACCAAATACCATTGCCATAAAATTAGCGTTAGAGTAGGGTATATTACTTTTGAACTGTTATACCATAAAATAAAGAACATATGAAAAAATTATTGGTTTTATGTTTTATAGCCCCATTATTAATGGCTACCCAATGCGAAGATGATTTTAATACCGATGGATCTGAAACATCATTTGTGATACAAAATGACTCTGGAATCACTTTATCTTTTCCACTTGAAAATGGGAATTTTATAGCCATTGAAAATGGATCCGTTTTTGTTGTTTCCAGCGAATTTAGGGATGATAGCACACCTCTACTCCCTTCAGAATCGCCTGCTTTTGAAGAAATTACACTTTTTCAAGAGCAAGATGGTGAAGCGGTCCAAGTATACGAACAAAATCCTATTGATAATGCACTTTGGGTATTGGATGAACCCTTTGAGAGGAACTTTGAATATCGCTTGACGATTACGCCCGACCTCATTAATTGAACGCATTTAAACTTTTCCAATTTGCTAAAAAAGGATTCCGATTACTGCACGGAATCCTTTTTCTTTTTCTTACCTAAAAGTCCTCCCAATATACTTTTGGCAGCATCTTTAACCCCATCGTTGGACTGCGTGCTATCCGTTTTGACCGAATCCTTCTTTTTGGTACCCAATAAACCCCCTAATACATCAGAGGCTTTGGTTTTGGTAGAATCGGTGCCCAAACTATCCGTATTACCTTTATTGAGTAAACCGCCCAACAAGTCTTTGGCCTTGTCCTTACCCTTGTTCAGTAATTTCTGTTTTTGGATATCCACTAATTTTTTAGTGAGCTGGGTAATCCCAGAAGTAAGGTCCGTACTAACCGACGGACTGGTATACGCCCCTCCTATTTTGGCGGTCACCGGTATGGTCAAATCTTCCAAACCGGTATCGTCTATCTTAGCGATCAATTGGTTGATTTCACTCCCTAAATACTTGGCGGGCACATTCATTACCGTTTGATATTGCAACTGTCTATCAAAGGAATGGCTCCCAGAGACCTCCATGTCTATATCTTTATATTTTAGGTTGAACGGCTTCACTTGCACTTTTCCATCAGCAAAGGAAAGTACCGTTTTAAGGTCTTTTAGATCCAATTTATCCAAATCAATAAAAGACAGTTTATTATCCAAGGCATTTAACATTGGTGTATTCTTGGTGTCCACTTTAGTCGCCAGAAGTTCCCCAACCAAATTTCCGGTCAGGGTGGCTAGGTTTGGCGTCATGTCTTCCTTTAGGTTACCTGATAATTTTACACTAGAGTTCAGCTTACCTTGCAACGCATTGGCAACCGGCGCCAGAACTTTAAATAGATCCAACGCCTTAAACGATTCTGCAATCTTAAAACTGTCCATACCCAACTCCATGTCGAAAGTGGAAACATCTTCCTTGGTGCTCACCTCGCCGTTCATGTTCAATCTACCATCAAACAGTTCTGAAGTTAAATTGTTAAGCGTCGCGGTTTCATTGGCGATCACCAACTGTCCCTTTAGGTTCTTAAGGTTAAGATTATCATACAATACATTGGTTGCAACGGCATCTATGGTACAATCCAAAAAAGATGGGATTTTTATACGTTCTGTTGTGGGAGTGTCTTCCGTTGGTTCTGCATCTTCTTCGGTTTCTTCCACGGTAAAATCTTGTAACGCAAACGTGTCTGACTTTAAGGTAAACCTGCCTTCTAAATTTTCATCATTAAATACGTAACCCAATACGTTGTTCAAGGTTCCCGTGGCACTAAAATCTGTTTGGCCTGTTTTACCGGAGAAGGCATCCAAGGAAACCGTGCCGGGCTTAAAGGTAAGTGCGGCTTGGTCAATATCTACGGGACTTTTAAGTTCTTCAGATTGATAATGGAATCCTGTTAGATCCACTTTTCCGCTCGTTTTAGTTTTTTTATAGTCGTGCCTTTCCAGAGAAGCCATGTCAAAAGCAGTTGTGATATCTGCATTCAATACACCGGTAAGGCCATAATCCGTGGGAACGGGATACGCCTTGGCTATATTGGCCAGATTGATTTTACCATCGGCATGGAGGTTAACCTTGGTATTCCCCAATAGATCCGCAATCTTGGCGTTCAGGTTAAATTGATCTTCGTCTATTTGGAAGGATACTCTTTTAATATCCACATAAGTATCTTTCGTAATACCGGTAGTATTATTGATTTGCGTATCAATAAATACATTGTTCACTGCTTTGGGTAAGTCAGGGTATTTAAACGACGCATTGGAAGAATTAATGCCAATTTGGAAGGCAGGAACATGTGTTTCATCCACTAAGCCTTTGAACTGGCCTTGCACTTCAAAATTCCCGGTGGTGGTAACGTCTTCTATATTCTTGGAATAGGCTTCCGGAATGACAGCCAAGAAATTCTTAAAATCCGAAGAAGGGGTTTTAAAACTGATGTCTACCTGCGTCCCTTCATCTACCAACTGCACAAATCCATCAAAAACCAAGGGCAATTGATTGATCAATACTTTATTCTCTAAAAAGGAGTACTTGCTTTGCGCCAAATCGATCCCCAACTGGGCATCCAAAGAAACTTTGTTTTTGTCAAGGTATTTGGTGCTATCCATCGCAAACGAGACCAAGGCATCCGTTTTGGTTTCCAAGGTGGAATTCTCCAAGGAAAGATCTCCGGACCCGGAATGGTTCATTTCAAAAACCACCAAGTGCATACCCGTGGCCACATCATCATAAATAATTTGGGAATCTGTTATTTGGTACGATTCCAAATCCAAGGTAAAATTAGAATCGGTGGTATCCGCATCACTAGCCGATGTTTCCTCTTCTGCTTTTGGCAATGCAATATCATAATTGGCATTCTCCTCTGCATCGACCTTAATATGCAACTTTACCTTATCCAATTCCAAACGCTGAATGGCAATGGGATCTTCCGTACCCTTGAACAATTCTTTTAGAGACATCGTCAAGGCCACATCGCCGGCATAGAATAGGGTATCCCCTTCAAACGGGGCTTTATTAATGAGGGACGCATTTTTTAAATCGACATAAGCGTTGGGAAAACTTTTGATGAGGCTGAGTTTGGCTTCCTCAAAATCCAAAACAGCGTTTACATTTTGGTTCACCTTGTTTTTGATGATGTCCGCGATCTTGGCTTCAAGAAAAAACGGAACGGCAATCAAAAGGACCACAATGCCAAGGAGTATAAAACCTGCTATTTTCCAAACTTTAGAACGCTTTTTAGTTTTCATGGTCAAGGGAGCTTCACTGTTATTCTCACTATTTTTTAAGTGCCTAAATGCCAAAACACTTGGATGGAAATTTGGTTCTCTTAAAGAAACAAAAAAGCCCTAATCCAATTGTATTTCTTCTCCTATTTTTAAGTTAAATCTTTTGCGTATCACATACACCAGCAAATACAGCAAAGGGGTATCCAAAAAGGCGATGAATACTTTAAACAAAAATCCACTGATGACCAAGCCATAAAAAAGTTCCCACGGAATCTCCCCAAAAGCGCATAACAGCAGTACCACGGTAAACGTATCTATCAATTGCGATGAAAATGTGGAAAAATTGTTGCGCAACCAAAGGTGTTTTCCTTTGGTCATTCTCTTCCAAAAATGATACAACTGGATATCTACGAATTGTGCCAACAAATAGGCCATCATAGAGGCAAATATCGCAACTATCGTATTCCCAAAGACCTCTTTGAACATGCTATTGGAGACCGGGGACCATTCCGTTGCCGGGACCGCCGAGGAGGTATATACGATGGCCAACGAAAAAAAGGAAGCAAAAATACCGGCAATAACCACTTGATTGGCCTTCTTTTTCCCAAAAATCTCCGAAATCAAATCCGTAATGAGAAAGGTAATGGGATAAGGCAATATCCCTACGGATATCTCAAATAAGGATGCCCCTAAAATAGTTACATCACCAAAGGGTTTCCAATAAAAAAACTTTTGAAATATAAGATTGGAAACCACCAAAGAGGTAATAAAGAGTGCCCCTAGATATAGGTAAATCTGAAAAGCAGCTCTTTTATCTTTTTGGTTCATCACCTCCTTAGGTATGTTTTACACGAACTTAGTATTATGAAGGTTATTATTTGATAGTCAACGTATACGGTAATTTGGCTTGTACCCCTTTCATAGTACCCAATTGCTTGATTTCTTTTAAGGTTTGGTACATTTCCTCCCCCAATTCCTCTTTTATAACGGCTTCGCCTATTTTAAGTTTGGCACTACCCAAATCTTCCATTAGTTTTTCAAAATCGGATTTGTACTTAGGGTATTTACGAATGCCAAAGGATTCCAATTCCGCCATCTCAGCTGCGGCGGCAATGGCATCATCCAAATTACCCAACTCATCGACCAAGCCCAATCTTTGGGCATCGACCCCACTCCAAACACGGCCTTGCGCAATCTCGTTGACCTGCTCCACGCTCATGTTCCTGCCCGCGGCCACACGCTCCAAAAACGTATCATAGGTCTGTTCTATGCCTTCTTTTATTTGTGCCCTAAAGCTATCCGTCATAGGCTCAAACAAGGAATAGTCGATAGAATTCTTATTGGTTCCTACCTGTTCCGCATTGACACCAATATCCCCAGCGAGTTCGTGGATGTTGGGTATAGTCCCAAAAACCCCAATGGAACCGGTAATGGTGGTTGGTTCCGCAAAAATCTTATCTGCCCCGGCTGCAATATAATACCCGCCAGAGGCTGCTACATTGCCAAAGGAAACCACAACGGGCTTTACGGCTTTGGTTCGTTCTACTTCCCGCCAGATAATGTCCGATACCAAGGCACTACCTCCTGGGGAATCTACCCTAAAAACAATGGCCTTTACATTATCGTTCTCCCTAGCTTTTTTCAATGCTTTATTGATTACCCCTTGTCCTATGACCTCTTTACCACCTTGGCCATATAGAATTTCTCCTTGGGCATATATCACGGCAATTTTGTTTACCCCGGACCGCAAGGTCTTGGTACTGGCAACTTTCATATAATCCTCAAAATCTACATAATTGATTTTTGCGGCTTCTTCCAAATCCAACCGCTTCCGCAACATATCCTCATACTCATCAAAATAAATCGTTCCATCCACCATTCCGGTAGCTAGCGCGTACTTGGGCAAACGGGTCCCCAAAGTATCCGCAATGGTATTTAAAGATGTTACATTCGTCTCCCTGGATTCTGCAATATCAGCAAGCATACTGTCCCAGATAGAGGATATCAATTCTTTGATTTGCGAGCGGTTTTCCTCACTCATGGTGTCTGATAGGTAGGGTTCTACGGCACTTTTGTATTTTCCATGGCGGATGACCTCCATCTTGATTCCGGTTTTTTCCTGCAAGTCCTTAAGATAAAGTACTTCGGAAGCCAATCCTTTAAAATCCATACCTCCTTGCGGATTTAGATAAAGCTCATCCGCAACACTTGCCAAATAATAATCTTTCTGGGTATAAAAATCCGCATAGGAAGTGACAAATTTCCCCGTTTCCTTAAATGCTTGAAGCTCTCTCCTAATCTCTTGGGTTTGTGCAAAACCGGCCAATATAAAGCTAGTGGTCAGACTAATCCCTTTAACCTTATCATCCGTTTTGGCTACTTTGATGGTGTGTAGCATTTCATCCAAACCATTCCCCTCTTCGAACAATTTCCCAAAGGGGTCCGCATCGTTCTTACCCTCATAATCCCGTATAGGTTTAGTAAAACTTAGTTCCAAAACCGTATTGGGTTTTACCTTGACCGCGTCGTCGCCACTACCCAAAAGTGCAGCAAAGACAAAAAACATCACAAAAAGAACACCAAAGGCTATAAGGCAACCTAAAATGGCCGCCAATAAATTTCTTAGAAATTTCATGTAACTATTTTTTATAAAGCTGCAAAGATAACCATTGTCACTTTGTTTTATTTACTTTGTCCGAGCAATCATGAATTTGGAACATACCGCATATCTATCCCTAGGCAGTAACCTTGGAAACCGATACCTTCTCTTGCAACAGGCGCTATTAAAGCTTCAAGACGACAGGTTAAAAGTAACCGATGCATCCGCCATATATGAAAATAAAGCGGTAGGGTTCGACGGGGCCGATTTCCTCAATGCCTGTATCGCTATACAAACCACTTACAACCCGCTGCTATTATTACAAAGAATCCGTACTACGGAACAAGAATTGGGTAGGGAACGGAGCGAAATTTCTGGATATACTTCCAGAACGGTTGATCTGGACATTTTATATTTTGATGACATGGTCGTTACTATGGATGAACTGACCATTCCGCATCCCAGGATGACCGAACGCAATTTTGTCCTTAAACCCTTGGCAGATATTGCGCCGCAATACTACCATCCCGTAGACCATATCGACACCAGGAACCTATTGCAACAATGCAGGGACAAAAGCAGTTTACGCAAAACCGGGCATATCCTCTATCCAAATCGCCAAGCATTGTTTGGGCAGTTACAATTTTTGGCCATTGAAGGTAATATTGGTGCGGGAAAAAGCACCTTGGTCAATATGATCGCAAAGGATTTTAACGCCAAAATGGTTTTGGAACGCTTTGCCGATAATCCTTTTCTTCCCAAATTTTATGACGATCAGGCGCGGTATGCCTTTCCATTGGAAATGTCTTTTCTGGCCGATCGTTACCAACAATTTACGGACGACACCTCACAATTTGATCTTTTTAAAAATTTTATGATCAGTGATTATGATATTTTCAAATCGCTCATTTTTGCTAAAATCACCTTGCAGAAGGAAGAGTTTGCCTTGTACAAAAAGGTCTTTAATTTTATGTACAATGAGGTTAAAAAACCGGACATCTATGTCTATCTCTATCAAAATACCACCCGTCTTTTGGCCAATATCAAAAAGCGGGGAAGGGATTATGAGAAGAATATAAGTGGGAATTATCTTGATAAAATTAACCGAGGTTATTTAGATTTTATAAAAATAAACCCCCTGCAAAACAGCCTCGCCATTGACCTTACAAATCTGGATTTTGTAGCAAATACAAGGGATTACGAGCACATTCTGGGTTTAATTGAGACCCGTTTGATAGAAATCCTATCGGAAGGGAATTAGAAGAAACATTTGCAATTGACAAAAGCTTTTTATTTATTAGCACCAATCAGTTAGAAGAAACTAACTAACTCAAACTATATGCATGACCCCGACCTTTACAGGTTGGGGTTTTTTATTTGAACTCATTTTAGGTGTGTCAGTTTGGTCCAAAAATCCCAAATGACCACCCCCGCACTCACCGAGATGTTCAAGGAATGTTTGGTGCCAAATTGGGGAATTTCCACCACGCCATCACAGGTAGTAACCACTTCTTGATCCACACCTTTCACTTCGTTGCCAAATACCAAAGCATATTTTTTGTGGGGTTCTGGGGTAAAGTCCTGCAGTTGCGTTGCATGCTCCGCCTGTTCAACGGCCACTACTTTGACACCTTCTTGCCGTAATTCCTTCACAAGATCCAATGTATGTTCCTTATGTTCCCAAGCCACACTTTCCGTTGCTCCCAAAGCCGTTTTTTGAATGTCTTTATGGGGCGGTTTGGCGGTAATGCCGCATAGGTATATTTTTTCAACCAGAAACGCATCCGAAGACCTAAAAACCGATCCAATATTGTTCAGGCTTCGTATGTTGTCCAATATGATGATCAAAGGTGTTTTGGGGGATTTTTTAAAATCGTCTACCGTTAATCTGTTCAACTCTGCATTGGCCAGTTTACGCATATAGTTATCCACTTTTAGGTTTGAAATATTAACAATAGGAATAGAACAAAGCGTAAGTTCCTATTTTCGGTAAAATTAAACTTTCTGATTTTGGGCAAGGCGGCAAAACCAAAAAAGGTAACTCCTTTAATGCAACAGTACAATAGCATCAAGACCAAACATCCTGATGCCTTATTGCTGTTCAGGGTTGGCGATTTTTATGAGACTTTTGGTGATGATGCCGTAAAGGCCGCTGAAATTTTGGGCATCGTTTTGACCCATAGGAACAATGGCGGTGACCAAACGGCATTGGCCGGTTTTCCGCACCATTCCTTGAATACGTATTTGCCCAAACTGGTGCGTGCAGGCCAGCGTGTCGCCATTTGCGATCAATTGGAAGATCCCAAGCAAACCAAAAGCATCGTAAAACGTGGGGTCACGGAATTGGTAACCCCGGGCGTTGCTTTGAACGATGATATCCTATCAGCCAAACAAAATAATTTTCTAGCAGCCGTACATTTTGGAAGGTCCAAAATGGGGGTTGCCTTTTTAGATATTTCGACAGGTGAATTTTTGACTTCGGAAGGGTCCGTAGAACAGGTAGACAAATTGCTTCAAAACTTTGCTCCTAATGAAGTCTTGGTGTCCAAAACCCACAAAAAGGAGTTTTTGGAACTTTTTGGGCCTCAAATGCATTCCTTTTTTATGGAGGATTGGATTTTTCAAGAAGACTACGCCAATGAAAGCTTAACCCATCATTTTAAGACCGCCACGCTTCAAGGTTTTGGTATCCAACACCTGCAACAGGGTATTATTGCCTCTGGTGCCGTGCTGCATTACCTCTCAGAAACGCAACATAGGCAGTTACAGCATATCAATACCCTACAGCGTATAGCAGAGGAAAATTATGTGTGGATGGACCGCTTTACCATTCGCAACTTAGAGCTGTACCAATCGACTAACTTCAATGCGGTTACGCTACTTCAGGTTATTGACAAAACCATATCCCCCATGGGGGGACGTTTGCTCAAACGCTGGCTTGCCCTTCCTTTAAAACATAAAGAGCAGATAGAAGAGCGCCATCAAGTGGTTGCTTTTTTAAAGGATAATGAGACTTCCCTTCAAAAGATACAACATTGGACCAAACAGATGGGCGATTTGGAACGGCTTATCTCCAAAGTAGCTACCGGAAAAATAAATCCCAAAGAAGTGGTCCAGCTAAAGAACTCTTTGGAATCCGTGGTCCCCATCAAACAATTGGCGGAACAGAGCAGCAATACCTCTTTACAAAAGATAGGCAAACAGCTTCATCTCTGTGCCGATCTGCGTGCTAAGATCAAAGAAACCTTGGATGAAAGTGCCCCGGTCAACTTGGCCAAAGGCAATACCATTGCCCCAGGATATTCCCAAGAACTCGATGATTTGCGGGAGCTTGCTTTTTCGGGTAAGGACTATTTGGATAAAATGTTAGAGCGTGAAACCAAAGCCACGGGCATCACTTCCCTAAAAATAGCATCCAACAATGTCTTTGGCTATTATATTGAAGTACGAAATACCCATAAAGATAAAGTACCAGAATCTTGGATACGCAAGCAGACCTTGGTCAGTGCGGAACGCTATATTACGGAAGAACTCAAGGAATATGAGGCCAAGATATTGGGAGCGGAAGAGCGTATCTTTAGCTTGGAACAGCAGCTTTTTGAACAATTATTGGTTTGGATGCAAGCCCATATTACCCAAGTCCAAGAGAATGCGCGGCTTATTGCCCAGCTGGACTGTCTTTGCGGTTTTGCACAATTGGCCACGGATAACGCTTATGTGATGCCCCAAATGGATGATGGCACCCAATTGGATATTACCGGAGGTAGGCATCCTGTCATTGAAAAACAATTGCCTTTGGGCGAAAGCTATGTGACCAATGACGTTCATTTAAACAGGGACACGCAGCAGATTATCATGATTACCGGCCCAAATATGAGTGGTAAGTCGGCCATATTGCGGCAAACCGCACTCATTGTACTGCTAGCCCAAATGGGAAGTTTTGTACCCGCTGAGACAGCAAAAATAGGGGTGGTGGACAAGATTTTTACCCGTGTAGGGGCCAGTGACAACATTTCTATGGGGGAATCCACTTTTATGGTTGAAATGAACGAGACCGCTTCCATCTTAAACAACCTTTCTGAACGCAGCTTGGTACTTTTGGATGAAATAGGCCGCGGGACCTCTACCTATGATGGTATTTCCATTGCCTGGGCCATTTCAGAATATTTACATGAACATCCTTCCCGTGCAAAAACATTGTTTGCTACCCATTATCATGAGCTTAATAAAATGACGGCTACTTTTGAGCGGGTAAAAAACTTCAACGTTTCCGTTAAGGAACTCAAGGATACCGTTTTGTTTTTGCGCAAGTTGGTGCCCGGGGGCAGTGAGCATAGTTTTGGTATCCATGTAGCCAAAATGGCCGGCATGCCCCAGCAAGTGGTCCAAAAGGCATCCAAAGTGCTTAAAAAATTGGAAAAGTCCCATGCTACGGAAACAGTTGGCGACCGACTACAAAGTGCGCAAAACGAGATGCAATTGAGCTTTTTTAATTTGGACGATCCCCTTTTGGAAGAAATTAAGGAGGAAATCCTGCATTTGGATATTGATACCCTTACTCCTGTAGAGGCCCTGATGAAACTGAACGAGATTAAACGTTTATTGACGAAAAAGAAGCAAGCAAGCTCCTAATTGTTGGTACTACCTTACTAGGGATATTACATCTGTTCTTTTCAAACAAAATGCTTTTGTTTTACAAGAATTGTTTTAAATTTGCATCCGCATCTTTAGGGATGTACGTTCCTTACATTATGCGAAAGTAGCTCAGCTGGTAGAGCATCACCTTGCCAAGGTGGAGGTCGCGGGTTCAAATCCCGTCTTTCGCTCAACTTCTACTCCACTCAAGAATATAAGAGTGGAGTTTTTTATATAGAAGTTTTATAAGTCCGAATGCCAAGTCATTGGCAATTCGCTCGAGTGGTGGAATTGGTAGACACGCCGGACTTAAAATCCTGTGGGCATTAGCCCGTGCGGGTTCAAGTCCCGCCTCGAGTACCAATAACTAAAAAACCAAGGCATGTCCTTGGTTTTTTTATGTTATAACTTGGGCTTAGCCTATCTTTAGCATTCCCTTTTTTGAACAGCGCTAAATCCCATTATTTTTCCTTTGCCCCTTCTCCTATAAATCCTCGTCCTGCAACTCAAAAATAGCATTGACAGGAATTTCAAAAACTTTAGAGAGTTTTAGGGCCAAAACGGTTGAGGGTACATAACGGTTTTTTTCAATGGAATTGATGGTTTGCCGGGAAACGCCCAGTAATTTTGCCAAATCTTCTTGGGTCAAATCTTTAATGGCACGCTGTACTTTTAAGGTGTTTTTCATGCTTAGGAATTTCGTTTTAAAGCATTAAAAAATAGAATTTGCACCAATAAAATGTATAGCAATACTTGAAAATAACCATTGTCCAGTTCCGCATTTCCGGGGTCAAGCAAGGATTCAATGGCATAGGTTACATACGGTTGCACCAACGCATACAACACCCCAATAATTAGGGCCAAACGGTAAGACGTTGCCCTAAGGCTGGCCATTAGCTCATCTTCTATCTTTTCTTTGGAGATGGAGACCATCAAAAAACCAAGGAGCATAATATTACGTAATACGGGTTTTACCCATGATGGTTCTTCCACAAATTTTTTGCCGATCATTAAAAGAAAAGCCCCAATGATAATAGCCCATCCTATTTTCTTATAGGCATTTGGAAGTTGAAATTTACCCCAACGTTGCAGTTTGTTCCGTTCCCACTCGCAAATATCTCTCATAGCTAAAAAGTAAAGTTTAAAGGTCTAAAAGTAAAGTTTTTTATTCTTAATGACAAATAAACTTTACATTTTTAAAATATACTTTTAAATATCATAGTTATCTTTAGTAGCATTTGATGGTATGAAAATCCTAGTAGCCACCTTCCTATTTTCATGCGACGTATAGTTGGTCTAAGCATTCTTCTAAGTTTAAGGGTTCAATATATTAAAGTAAGAATACCCTTTCTTTTATGTTGATTATTGTTGTATAAATCCACACCTATTCCCGGAAATTGCAGGTGTCTTGCCATTAATTTTATGGGATATAAACCATTAAATCCTTTATTATGAAAATGCGTAGTATTATCTTGGGCATCCTAGTGGTATCTGGTATTGTCCTTACGTCCTGCACTTC
Organism: uncultured Croceitalea sp.; assembly: GCA_937959125.1. GTDB lineage: Bacteria > Bacteroidota > Bacteroidia > Flavobacteriales > Flavobacteriaceae > Croceitalea. The sequence continues at coordinate 5,926 of CALGQU010000213.1, read as the reverse complement.
GGACACGTCTGATGCCGAAATATACGAAACCGATGCCATCAGAAAAGACGAATTTAAAAACCGGGATACCTAAAATCCACTTTCTAAAATGGGTGGGCATTTTAACTTTGGCCACCCTTCCTTTTTTCCACGATATTTTTACGACCTATGATGGTATTAGAGATTGGGTACCGGATTTAGGCATAGCCAATATGCTGAAAGATACATATGGTTATCCGTTGGGCTATTCCAACTATAGGGTGTTATTGTATAATCTTAGCATTCACTTGGCAATGCATTTATTTTCATTGGGTTGGTTTATGGATGCTAGGGGTAAAGATTACCGGCCTGCCTTGCTTTTTCCCGTAGGTTTTACCTTTTACCAGCTTTTGATTATTGTAACGGGATCGCGCTTCACCGAGTATAATCAGTTGACATCTAAATTTTTTGTAGCTTTATTTCTGACTTTAGTAGCTGGATTTCTATATTTTTTTAAGAACAAAAATGAATATCACCCCCCAAATCAAGAATAGGACAAATGAGCAGTCTTTTCAAAACATCCCTATTTAAGCCATTGGTAAAGGCATTCGATTTAGGCGTAAATTTTTTTATCCATTGTTTGGATGCCGTGATACAACGTAAGGGGTATCACATAAACTGGCAGGAACTCATGAAAGAATACAGGGAAAGTGGAATGGACGACCTTTTAGATTTTGCAACCAGCTATACCTTTAATTGGCATGAGGTGAACGGCGAACAGGATAATCTAGAAAGTAAGCAAAATATGCACCGTGAAATTGTTGAAGGCCTAATCATCCGCGAAGGCAAATCCTCTTAAATCCACGTATTTATCCAATTCTTTTCCTGAAGCAAAAATTTTACGCCTGGCATTCTTCTTTGCTACGCCATCATAGCGCACTTCAATAAAAAATGTATCCAAGGAATACAGATGGAAAAGTTTATTTCCTTTTTGCAAGGTGGTGACCATATGACCCCTTAAGATGAGTTCCGTCATCTGTCTGGTATTGTCCGCCATCATGTATTCGTACATTGTCACTAAAAGAATCTTCTGGTAATCCTGAAATATAGCAAAAAATAACAGTAACCCAATCTTGATGTTGCGATTATAATCTAATAAATAGTTAAAATTACCGAGCTCTGGATTTGGTCCCAGAAAGTAAGCCATCCTAAATTTGGAAAAAGTAGGATCCCTATGGGGCATATCAAAATAGTATTACACCTGCCCTTAAAATGGCATATGTCCTAGCACAGTTAACCCTAACTCTCCCTCATTGAAAAACATCTTTTTACACATTTTACCTACCCCTTTGAAACAAAAAAGTGTACGCCAAGGCGCACACTTTTTAAGCATTCTAAATTTCTTTATCCTTAGAAAATCAAGTAGGTACTCAATACCAACAGGGTGATCAAGCCACCTACCAACCAAGCGTATTTCCAAGGTGTGGTATCTATGGCCTCGGTTACTTTTGGCACATAAATATCAGTTTTGGGCTTAACCGCTCCCACAACAAGCATTATGATGACGTTGATTACAAAGAGGATGCCCATAATATGTAAAAAGTGGGGATAGGCTTCTGCTTTGATTATGGCCAATTCCCCTGCATCGGTTATTCCGTTGGCAGCAGCAGTTTCCATTGCCGAGGCAACCATACTAGGCCCTATACCCAATAAGCTTATCAAATACATGATCACACCACCAATAAGGGCGATTTTTGCACCAAGTGCGGGAACTTTCTTGGTCAGTATCCCTACCAAAACAACGGCCAAGATAGGTACACTTAAACTACCCAATGCTTGTTGTATATAGGAAAACAAACCGTCCGGGGCATAACGGATAAAGGGAGCGATGGACATGGAGATGATGGCCAGCCCCAATCCAAAACGCTTTCCTGCCTTTACTGTTTGTTGCTCGTTGGCTTCCCGATTAAAAAATTTCTTATACAGATCAAAGCCAAATAAAGTGGCACTACTGTTCAACAAGCTATTAAAGGAACTTAGGATAGCCCCAAACAGTACGGCCGCAAAAAAGCCCAAAAGACTACCAGGAAGCACCCTTCTTACCAATTCTGGATAGGAAGCATCAGCATCAGTCAACTCCGACCCAAACATATTGAAGGCAATAATACCCGGCAATACTACAATAACCGGAATCAAAAATTTTACGAATGCGGCCAACATTACCCCTTTTTGGCCTTCTTTTAAACTCTTGGCCCCAAAAACACGTTGCAAGATGGATTGGTTGGTGCCCCAATAATACATCTGGGCAATCATCATACCTGTAAAAATGGTCCCCACGGGTATGGAAGAGGTAACATCACCGGTTACATCAAATTTGTCTTGGTTCTCTACCCAAAGTTTGGATAGCCCTCCAGAAATGGAACCATCATCACTGATCATGGTCAATCCAAAATATGGGATAAGTAACCCGCCTATCAAAAGACCTATGGCGTTGACCAAGTCCGATACGGCAACGGCTTTAAGCCCGCCATAAATGGCATAGACCACCCCTATTAAACCAATACTCCATACACAAATCCAATAGGCAGCAGTTTCCGACACGCCCAACAGTTCTTCTAATTGGAACATGGTGATAAAGGCTTTGGAACCCGCGTAAAGGATGGTAGGCAAAAGAACAATACCAAACGCAATCAAAAACAGCACGGATAATATCGCCTTTGTATTTTCATCAAAACGTCCTTCTATAAATTCTGGGATCGTAGTTATTCCCTTTTTCATGTATTTGGGCAAAAACCAGACCGCGGTAATTACCATGGCGATCGCGGCCAAGGTCTCCCAAGCCATGACCAAAATCCCTTCCGTAAAGGATTGCCCATTTAACCCAACAATCTGTTCAGCTGATAGATTGGTCAATAACAAAGACCCTGCAATGGTGATCGCACCGAGGCTTCTTCCTCCAAGATAATATCCGTCCGCGGAATTTTCATTGGTAGACCTTGTGGAATACCAAGCAATAATAGCCACTAAGGCGGTAAATCCTAAAAAAGAAATGATGGATAATGTTCCCATATAAAGTTTAGTTTTAGTTGCAAGGCGATTAAAATTCCTATCCTTTTTCCTTGAGCATTAAAAACTTAAGGAAGCTTCGAATATAATTTATTCAAAACCAATTCACAATTTTTCGGCAATCAAAATACCACAAGGTGGTATCCCAACGGCGGTGACGCTATTGTCAAATACTATGTTTTGCTCCGTGACCAAAGTTCCTTGGCAATCATATATTTTGCATGAATATGCCCTTTGACCATTGGTATTCCTTACAATAACTTCATCGTACAACTGACCGTTATGTATGTGTAGGTATTTTGGCATTTCATCCAAAGCAATGGTATAAGGTTCGTAAATCCCTACTATCAAAGTGTCTTTAGCGGTAACCTTTTGTAAGGGATAATTGGCCAACGGTTTGGACGGTACATAATTTTCATCCAATAGGATGTCTGCATATTCCGTCCAATATTGCATATAAAAGTCCACCATTCTTGCATGCGCAGCACTGGCATCTTTAAGAAAGATGGATAATTGCGGAACCCCAAAAAGGGTATTGATCAATTGTAATGCTGCGATTGCCACCTCTTCATCGCCATGCCAGGTCACCATATCCGAATGTATGGCCGTATTACCGGACAACATACGCAAATCGGCAATTCTCACCCTATTCATGGTAGCATCGCCAGGGCAATCGAAAGCCCGTAACATATTGCCATATTTACGCATTGCAGGGCCCGTATATTTTTGCCTAAACTCAATAAAAATTTCAGGATTTATGCGTTTAAGACTTTCGCTCACTTGGGTGAGCAATGCGTCCACGGCATCGTTTATTGAGGAAAAATCGCGTGCTGTGCTGGATTCGAAAGGGGTATCTGGATACGCCTTAAAATCATCGATAAAATCCAACTTAAACCCATCCAATCCCCATTCTTGTGCCGCCTTTACGTAAATACCAACCAAATAATCACGGACATCCGGGTATCTCGGATCAAAAACAGGGGCCCATCGATGATCTTCGGTCAAAAATTTTCCTTTGAACCGTTTATAAGCCTTTGATTTTTTGCCACAGAACGGTACGGAATACCAAATACCTACTTTTAACCCAATATCCTGAATTTTGGAAACCAAAGCACCAAAATCTTTAAAGCGTTCCGACTCCCAATCCCCAGTAAAGTCGTACCCTCTATTATTATCTTGGGTCTGCCATCCATCGTCAATGATAATTGCCTCAAAACCAGAATTTTTAGCCAATTGGCATTCTTGGAGTAATGTATCCTCTTCTAAATCTTGATGGAATTGATACCATGTGGAGTACAAAGGTTTTTTGGCAATATCTGGAACATAGGCAGGTTTTAGGTTTTCAAAAGTTTCCCACCATCTGGAAGTATCTTGTAGTGCTTCTGAAAATTGAATCGAACGACAGTCCACCCTAATATCAAAACTAAAATTGCTAATGGCATATTTACATTCTGTAAACAGGATAATCTTGCAATAGATATGGTCATCTTCCTCACGATATTTTGCACCCATTTCCAACTTGTTGATGGCGTTGGAACAGGAAAAGCAAATGATATTTTCGTCGTTATTACCAAATACGGAAATCACGGGTGAATCTATGGAAATCCGTGACTCATGGTTGGCAAGTTCCCAATCCGCTTCAATACGTTTTGCAAAATCCGATGTAGGTTTCCAAACGCCCTTTACATTTAAGGCAGGTAGCTTCCACTCTAATTCTATAGGCTCTGGAACAAAACTTGTTTCCGAATCCAAATGGAACCTATACATGGATAAGCCTTGTTCATCCTTTAATTTGGTTAAGGAACAAGAAGCCTTATTCCCGTTTTTAGTTATTCTAACCCCTTCCTTTATCTCCTTAAGAACACTGCTCATGGTTGTATTGTTTTGTTCCATTGAAACACTTTAGCTTTTTTATTATTTTGTCCGGCAAGTATAAAACTATTATTACCATCAGAAAACCCCAATAAGGAATTGGTCTGATAGGGCACAAAAAATCCACTCCTTGCCGCATTGATTTCTGTAAAATCCCCTTTACCCTTTCCTTTGAGTAACAACCCATCAAAAGCATCATATCTACCGTACTGTGCTTCCGCATGATAATCATTCCCCACCATCAAAATATCCAAATGACCATCTTGATCAAAGTCTTGCAACAGCATATCGTTTACAGGGGCTACTTGGGCTGCCATAGGAAGGGGCTTCAAAAGAAATGTCCCTTCTCCCTTATTTTCCAAAAAAACACTGGCTGCCATATTTACCTTAAGCAACTGTTCTTCTAAATTCTTGGTATTCAAAAGTGTGGGGAAATCCGTATTCGCAAAATCTTCATAGCTGGGAAAACGATCTTTTAGCTGTACCAATTGTTTCATGACATCATCCCGGGAATGTAAGGGAATCAACTTCTTGTCGCCTTGTACCTCATAATACACGGCTACCAAGGGGTCAATACTACCATTACCGTCATAGTCCTTGCTATAAATAAGGCAGGGGTACTCTTGGGAAGGATTGACAAAATTATTCAAGCCTTGGTTACCCAGCACCAAATCCATATCACCATCCTGATCAAAATCAGCTGCATCAATCGTTCGCCACCATCCATTGGTGGCTATTGCATTGTCTTTAGTATTCAAAAAACTGGTTTCCATGGGTTCCAGTTTCCCTTTTTTATTTTTAAATACCGAAATGGGCATCCATTGTCCTACAACTACCAAGTCTTGCCATTGATCATTATCCACATCTACCCAAATGGCGTCTTTTACCATACCGTTTATCAAAGTACCCTCCTTTGTAAAAACGCCATCCGTATTTTTTAACACATAGCTATCTGACCCATTAGGGTAGTTCTTTGGTACCATTCCGCAGCCTATAAATAGGTCCGTATCGCCGTCCTGGTCATAGTCCA
>CALGQU010000212.1 GCA_937959125.1 uncultured Croceitalea sp. | reverse complement strand
GTGGTCTTGTAAAGCTCGCTCAACATCCGTAGCTAAAACGGTCAATGTATGCGGTGCATAATGCGAGGAAAGCATACCTGGAGCTTCCACAGTTTTGGATTTATGGTTTTCCGGGAGTCTATGCAATACTTTTTCAATGGCTTCTGCAGTAATTACCCCTTTTCGGTATATGGTGGGATACCCTTCATCATTCCACCCTAAAATGGTAGATTCCAGCCCACGGGTACACTGGCCCCCATCCAAAATAAAAGCAACTTTAGTACCCAACTGTTGGCTCACGTGGTCAGCAGTTGTTGGGCTAATGTATCCGGAGGGATTGGCACTTGGAGCTGCCACGGGAAAATCCAGTTGCCCTAAAAGTGCCAAGGTCTTCGGGTGATTGGGTACCCGTACAGCAACCCGTGACAATCCTGCTGTTACAATATCTGGCACCAAGCCTGATTTTGGTAGTAACAAGGTAAGTGGTCCGGGCCAAAAGACTTTTGCCAAAGCTTCCGCATCCGCAGGAATTTCCGCTGTATAAGGCAGCATAGCTTCTAAATTGGGAAAGTGTAAGATGAGCGGATTGGTACTTGGTCTTCCTTTGGCTTCGTAAATTCGTTCTACGGCTTTGGTATTGGTGGCATTCGCGGCAAGGCCATAGACGGTTTCTGTAGGAATGGCGACCAATTGCCCTGCATCCAAGTAATCTTTGGCCTTTAGTATATCCGTTTCAATCGGTTTCATCAAAAAAGAAAAGCATCAAAATTAATGGGAGCGGTGCGTATTCAAATGAACGGGCATAAAGGTCGAAATTCAGGAAATCTGACTTAAATTGCACCAGTTGAAAAAATACCTTCCCATGAGCAAAAATAGGATTATTTATACCACCTTATTGCTTTTATGCGTAATCGGTTTTTGGCTGTTCGAAAATTTCTATACCCCGGCAAGCTACTCGGATACGGATGGCAGTCTACCGACAACCACCTTTACCGCTAGTTTTTTGCCTAGTTCTACACGGAATGCCATTACCGAGCACCAACATTTTATACTGTCTTACAATGAGCCCTATGAACAAGCGGAATGGGTAGCTTATGTGCTCAAAAAGGAACATTTGACCTATGATGATCGTAAGCGTCCGTACTTTATTGAAGACCCCAAGGTGCGTACAAAGTCTGCGGATTGGCGAAATTACAAAGGGTCCGGTTACGATCGTGGTCATTTATGCCCTGCAGGGGACCGGAGGTTTTCCAACCAAGCCTATAACGAGACTTTTTATACCAGTAATATTAGCCCACAAAAAAACGATTTTAATAGTGGGATTTGGAACCGTTTGGAGATGCAGGTAAGGCAATGGTGCAAAAAATATGGGGATATCCATGTCATTACAGGTGGGGTTTTGGAGAAAGGGTTGCCAGGGATTGGTGATGAAGACGTTGCTGTGCCTAAAGCGTTCTACAAAATTATAATTAAGGGCAAGGGTACTGATAGTAGGCTTTTGGCCTTTCTTTTTCCGCATCAAGAAAGTAATAGGCCTTTACAAGATTTCCTATTGCCCATTGACGCCTTGGAACAAAAAACGGGAATCGATTTTTTCCATAAAATGCCCAAAGGTTGGCAACAAAGGATGGAAAGTAAGGTTGTAAAAACGGGATGGGCTTTTTAGAGTTCCTTTAACCTAGAAGCATCCAACTTAAGCAGTACAAAGAGCATCGCCGTAAAGAAAATCAATCCAGAGCCACCATAGCTAAAGAAAGGTAAGGGAATACCAACGGTAGGTAATAACCCAATGACCATACCTACGTTTACAAAGTAATGAACCAGTAGTATAGAGATGATACCATAGCCATACATCCGGCTAAAATCGCGTTTTTGACGTTCTGCCAGCTGGACCAGCCGTAAAAAGAAAACAGTAAAGATGATGATGATGAAGGCCGTACCCACAAACCCCCATTCTTCCCCCACGGAACTAAAAATATAATCGGTATGCTGTTCGGGCACAAAATCGCCTTTGGTACGGGTGCCTTCCAAAAATCCCTTTCCTAAAAATCCACCGGATTCTATGGCCTTTTCGGCTTGGTAGGTGTTATACCCAATAGTCTTTTTTATTTTTTCCAACTTTACCGGGTCTTCCTCCAAACTTAACCAAAGACTAAACCTGTCCCTATGGCGTTGCTCAAAAACCTCGTTGAAAACAAAGTTGACGGATAAAGATATCAGTACGCTAACTACCAAAAATAGGATGAGCGGTAGCTTGGCTATTTTGTAGCTGTCTTTTTTAAAGAAAAAGAATAAGGAGGTTAGGACGCCCAAGCCTATACAGACCCAGACCACCCCAAATTTTAAAGTACTTACAAAAAGAAGGATAAGGACAAAGGCAAAGCCCAAATACCTTAACGATAAGCCTTCACGAAAGAGCACAAAAAATAAAGAGAAATAGATAAGGGCACTCCCTGGGTCTGGTTGTGGTACGATAAGGATAACGGGAATAAGAATAATTAGAATGGCATACAATTGGTCCTTTCCCCTTCTAATATCCGTTTGTATATCGCTTAAGTATTTGGCCATAGCGAGTGCCGTGGCCAGTTTGGCAAACTCAGAGGGTTGCAGGTTGAAAAAGCCTAAGTCGTACCAAGAGGTAGCCCCTGCAATGGTCTTTCCAAAAAGAAAAAGTCCCACTAAAAGGACGATACAGGCAATGTAAAAGACACTGGAAAACCGTTCAAAGAAATTGGACTCCAAGGAAAGGATGATTACCGCGCCCACCAAGGAAACCCCAATGAAAAACAACTGTTTTCCATAGCGTGTGGAAAAATCAAAAATGGAATGCGCCTCCTCGGTAAGCGTGGTGCTATAGATATTGACCCAACCAAAAGCTACCAAAACGAGATATAGTAGAATGGTGAGCCAATCTAGCCTTTTAAGCGTACTTCTACCACTCATATTCGTTTATCTGAAAAGGAGCGCCACTATACGGTTTTGCATACTCTTGCTCCAAGGTTTTTTCCAGCATCCGCTTTTCCAAGTCCGTTCTGGTAATTTCCCCTTTTAAGTATTTTTCAATTAATAAGGATGCAATATGACCTGCATATCGAGAACCATAATACCCATTTTCAATGTAAACGGCTAAGGCAATCTTAGGGTTTTCAATAGGGGCGAAAGCCACAAAAACAGAGTGGTCGGTCAATTGTACCCGTTCCCCATCTATACGGGTAAAGTTCTCTACCGTTCCTGTTTTTCCTGCAATTTCTATACCCGGTATCTGCAGCCATCTGGCCGTACCATAGCGGTAGACGTTGGCCATGGCTTCTATCACCGGCTTAAAATGTTTTTTGTCAATGGTGGTGTAATTGCGTTGGGTATATTTAACATCAATACTGCTTTGATCACCAATTTGTTTGATGACATGGGGGGTGTAATAAAATCCTTGATTCGCTATTGCAGCGGTCATATTGGCCAATTGGATGGGTGTAGCGGCGACCTCCCCTTGCCCAATGGAATTTGAGATGATGGTAGGGGAATACCACCGGCCTTCACCATACCATTTATCATAGAATTTTTTGTTAGGGATACGTCCAGGTCTTCCCGTTGGCATATCGGTACCCAAGTAATTGCCCAAGCCAAAACTTTTCATATGCTTTTCCCATACGTCCATGCCTTCAGCAGTGGTTTTGTATTTACCATAAATCTTTCTAAAGGTGCCCGCAAAGTAGGCATTGCAAGAATTGAAAATCCCGGAATTTAGGTTACGAACACCCCCGCCGCAGTGGCATCCCTTTTTGTTTTTACCCACATAGAACCCATTGTAACATCGGAATTTAGTGTCCGAATCTATAACGCCTTCCTGCAGGGCCGCCAGGGCGTTCAAGGTTTTAAAGGGAGATCCCGGTGAGGGTTCTGCCAAGATAGAACGGTCCCAAACTGGCTTTGAAATGCTATCGTAATGCAGTTTTGTATAGTTTTTGGAGCGTTCCCTGCCTACCAATAGTGCTGGATCATACGTAGGGCCGGAAATCATGGTAAGGATTTCACCGGAAGAGGGCTCAATGGCTACGATACCACCCCTTTTCCCAACCATAAGGCGTTCCCCGTATTCTTGTAACGTTTTATCTATGGTGATGTGCAGTTCCTTTCCTAGTTTGGGCAAAGTATCAAGTTTACCGTTTTTGTACGGTCCGATATCCCGGTTGAATCGGTCTTTTTGGATGTACTTTACACCTTTCCTCCCGCGAAGCATATCCTCGTACTGCTTTTCAATGCCGGTTCTACCTCGAAGTTCCCCCGCTCGGTAATACGGATTGTTCCTCAAATCACTCTCATTGACCTCGCTGATATAGCCCAAGACATTGGCCGCACTATGGGTCAAATAGTCCCTTAACGACCTTTTTTGGATATAGTACCCTTTGTACTTCCGCATTTTTTCTTGGAGCCTGGCATAATCCTCTTTGGCCAGTTGGGGCACCAATACGGAAGGTAATCGTGTGGAATACCGCTCCGCCCGTATCATCTGTTTAATGAACTGTTCCTTGGTAATCCCCAACAGCCCACAAAATTCCAAGGTATCCAAAGCTTTGGTGTCCCGCGGAATGACCATCACATCATACGCAGGTTGGTTGCCTACCAAAAGTTCACCATTGCGGTCATAGATATAACCCCTTTCCGGATAATCATATACTGCTTTGATCGCCGGGTCCTCTAAAATTTGGTTGGGCGAAAAGCTGAATATCTGCAAATAAGAAAGCCTACCTATAAACACGATACCAACGATTACAATGATGGAAGAAAGTAATATTTTTTTCATCTTGATTTCTAAGGAGACCTTAAGTTAAACTATTCATTCTCAATGGCAAAAAGAGAACTCAACAATACACAAATAACAAACGTCAACAAACTGGTGAAAATTATTTTTTTTACGAGTAAAATAAAATGGGACAGGCTAAGGATTTCCAGGGAATAGTATAACGTATGTTGCACAATGATCAACAAGAACAGAAAAGTGAATCGTTGTACCCTGGTAGAATTCTTAAAAGTAAAGTTCTGAAAATCAAAATTGGCCCCAAAACAAAAGCGCATGATGATGGGCCTAACATAGGCAAGGGTCACACAAGCCATGGTATGTAGGGCCAGCGTATCTGAAAACAGGTCAATGGCCAATCCCAATAAAAAGCTGATCAATAAAAATACCGCCCTATTTTCCCTGATGGGGTACCAATAGAAAAATAAAACATAAACCAAAGGATTGACAAAGTTCAAAAAATTCAAATGATTGAAAAGGAGTACCTGCGCCAATACTAGAAGGATAAAGCGAAAAGCAGTAAGAATGATCGGATTACTGAGCATCGTTGGTCCTTTTTTCCAGTTCCAATATTTCTGTCCTATTGCGGTTTTTTATAACGTAAACCTGCTTTAAATTGGCCATGTCATTAAAAAGTTGGATGTCCACATTATAAAAACTCTGCGCTTCGTTAAGATTGTATTTTTTGATAACCCCTATAGGGATATTTTCAGGAAAAATACTGGACATTGCACCAGTGACAATGGTGTCGCCAACGTGTACGGGAACCAGTCTGGGGATGTCCGTAAGCTGCACAACATCATACCTTTTAGCATCCCAAATCAACGAACCAAAATAGTTGGTATGTTTTATTTTAGCATTGATGTTTGACTTGGTATTTAGAATGCTTTGTACGGTGGCGTAATTGTTGGAGGTGTTTTCTACTATGCCTAGAATTCCTTTGGAAGTGATGACGCCCATATCTTGGGCCAGCCCATCTGTTTCACCCTTGTTAATGGTGATGTAATTACGTGGGGAAGCATAACTATTTTTGGTAATTTTAGCTTGGATGACATCAAAATCCGTTCGCTGGTATGGAGCCAGGGCAGTGTCTTCCGCCATATTGAACAACAAAGACCGAAGCTTTTCATTTTCGTCCGAGAGCCGCTTGTTTTCCTTACTTAAATTAAAATAGGATGTAATCCCAGATGTCGTATTATAAATAGATCCTGATATCCACCGGGATGAATTGAAGTATTTGGATTGGTGATAAGAATGTGATCTAATGGTGAAAATAAGGGAAACCAACAACAAAAACCCATATAGAAACGTCGTTCTATAGTGTAATATAAAATTGATAATTCGTTGCATTCAATTTTATTGTTGGGCTTTGGGTGCAAGCCATTGGTTACCTATTTGATTAGGATATTCTTATAGCGTTCCAAATTTTTAAGGGCGATACCCGTTCCACGAACAACGGCACGTAAAGGGTCTTCGGCTATATACACAGGTAAATCCGTTTTTTGCGATAAGCGTTTGTCCAAGCCCCGTAGCATAGAACCACCCCCCGCTAAATAAATTCCGGTATTGTAAATGTCCGCGGCCAATTCTGGCGGTGTTTGCGATAGGGTTTCCATAACCGCATCCTCCACGCGCAAAATACTTTTATCCAAAGCTTTTGCAATCTCCCTATAAGAGACATTGACTTGTTTTGGTTTACCAGTAAGCAAATCACGTCCTTGGATGGACTTATCGTCCGGAGGTGTTTGTAGGTCTTCCGTAGCCGAACCAATTTCTATTTTTATGGCCTCTGCCGTGGTTTCACCAACATAAAGGTTATGTTGGGTACGCATATAATAAATGATGTCATTGGTAAATACATCTCCCGCAATCTTGACGGATTTGTCACAAACGATACCTCCCAAGGCAATCACGGCAATCTCGGTGGTACCACCACCTATATCCACGATCATATTTCCTTTAGGCTGCATAATGTCCAAACCAATACCAATGGCAGCTGCCATGGGCTCATGGATAAGATAGACTTCCTTACCGTTGACCCGCTCCGCAGATTCGCGAACCGCACGCATCTCCACTTCCGTAATCCCGGAAGGGATACAAATGACCATGCGCAATGCTGGTGGAAACCACTTTTTCTTTAGGGCCGGAATATTTTTGATGAACATATTGATCATCTTTTCCGAAGCATCAAAATCTGCGATGACCCCATCTTTTAAGGGACGAATGGTCTTGATGTTCTCATGGGTTTTTCCCTGCATCATATTGGCCTCCTTGCCCACGGCAATAATTTTGCCGGAAACCCGATCTCGGGCCACTATGGAGGGGCTGTCCACAACCACTTTATCCAGATGGATAATTAGGGTGTTTGCCGTACCAAGGTCAATTGCTATTTCCTCGGTCATGAAATCAAAGAATCCCATAAACAATGTTTGTTTTACTGATTAACGGTAAATTTTATCGGCAAAAGTATGAAAATTAATGTTTGAAATGGCGTGTGCCCGTCATTACCATAGCAATCCCGTTAGCATTACAATAATCGATGCTCAATTGGTCCTTTATGGAACCCCCAGGCTGAATTACACTGGTGATTCCTGCATTGCCCGCTATTTCCACACAGTCCGGGAACGGGAAAAAGGCATCACTGGCCATAACGGCACCGTTTAGGTCAAACTTAAACGAGCCTGCTTTATGGATAGCTTGGTTCAAGGCATCTACCCTGGAAGTCTGCCCAGTCCCAGAAGCGCATAATTGCTTGTTCTTTGCTAAAACAATGGTATTGGACTTGGTATGCTTACATAATTTGGAAGCAAAAATCAAGTCTTCCAGTTCGGTAGCACTCGGTTTTGATTGCGTGGCATGCGTTAAATCTTGGGCGGTATCCGTTTTAAAATCCTTATCCTGGACCAAAACCCCGTTTAAACAAGTGCGGACCAAAGTATCTGGTAAACCTATTGGGTTTTGGATCAAGATGATGCGATTCTTTTTACCTTTTAGAATGTCAAGGGCCTCATCGGAATACTTAGGGGCAATGACCACCTCACAAAAAAGTTGATGGATTTCCGTTGCCGTTGCCGCATCAATTTCAGTATTGGCAATAAGGATGCCACCAAAGGCAGAAACCGGATCGCCGGCCAAAGCGTCCACATAGGCTTGCTTTATAGTATCCCGCGTGGCTAGACCACAAGCATTATTATGTTTTAATATGGCAAAGGTTGGTGCATCGTCCTTAAACTCCCCAATAAGATTAACGGCAGCATCAACATCCAATAAATTGTTATAGGATAGGGCTTTACCGTGTAATTTGGTGAACATGGCCTCAAAATCCCCAAAGAAAAATCCTTTTTGATGTGGGTTTTCCCCGTAGCGTAAAACTTGCCCTTTTTGCTCACTGATCTTTAGAACGGTCTCATCATGGTTTTGGTTGAAATAATTAAAAATGGCCGTATCATAGTGCGAAGAGACATTGAACGCTTTAGCGGCAAAGCGCTTCCGGTCTTCCAAAGTAGTCTCCCCATTGTTGGTAGTGATGACCTCCAATACATCCGCATAGTCTTCCATGGAAGAAACGCAAAGTACGTCCTTGTAATTTTTGGCCGCGGCACGGATAAGTGAGATGCCACCAATATCGATTTTTTCAATGATGTCTTGTTCCGATGCCCCACTGGCGACGGTTTTTTCAAAAGGGTATAAGTCTACGATAACAATATCCAATTGCGGAATAGCGAACTCTTCCATTTGGGCCACATCACTATCGTTATCCTGTCGGTTTAAAATACCTCCAAACACTTTTGGATGGAGTGTTTTTACCCGTCCGCCCAAAATGGAGGGATAACTGGTCACATCTTCCACGGGGACCACTTGGATACCAAGGTCCTTTATGAATTTCTCCGTTCCCCCGGTAGAGTAAATGGTAATACCAAGTTCATCAAACTTTTTTACAATAGGTTCAAGGCCATCTTTATGAAAAACCGAGATAAGTGCTGAGGTTGCTTTTTTTGTGCTGCCCATGATGCTTTTTTGCGAAAAAAATTAAGCATCAAATTTACTTTTTTTGATAGCAGTATTTGCGGCGGGTTATCAACAAAAAGAAGAAGTTTTAAAGAATTTGGGCGACTTGTGCATTTACATATTCCAAAAAACGCTCGTCTTCCTCCGTAAAAGGGTCTGGGGTGTTGGAGTCGATATCTATTTGACCGATATTTTCCCCGTTTTTAAACAGGGGTACCACAATTTCGGATTTTACCGTAATACTACAGGCTATGTAATTGTCTTGCGCTTGTACATCTGGAACCACAAAATTTTGATTGCTCTCCGCAACTTGTCCGCAGATGCCCTTGCCAAAAGGAATAATGGTATGATCTGTAGGCTCACCGGTATAAGGACCAAGCTTCAGCTCGCGCTTATCACCGTTCTTAAAGTAAAAACCAACCCAATCATAATAGCTTACCCCATTCTGGAGCGTATCACAAATGGACTGCATTTTTTCCGTTGAATCCAATGAAGTATCTTGGATTATGGCTTTAACTTTGGTTTTTAGTACTGCAAACATGGCTAGGTATTAAAATGTCAATATATAGAGGAGGGGCCTTTATACGTAAGGACCAATAATAATCAAATTCAAGTCTGTTTAATCGCAGTAAAAGTCGAACAAAACCCGTAATCTTACAATGGCAATCGTCATAAATTTTGGTTAAGGATAAGGATGGAAAATGCCAAGAAAAACAAGATTTTGTATTTTTGCAGGGTGAAAGCTATTTTCCATAAAACAGTTGCGGTATCCATGAGCATGTTTCTCTTGCTCTCCACAGTAACGTGGACCGTGGATATGCACCTCTGTATGGGGCGTACCATGGATGTTGCTTTTTTCTCCAAAGCAGAATCCTGTGGTATGGACATGGCCATGGAATTGTTGGGCGATGACACGTTGGAGAATCATTGTTGTGATGACCGTACCGTCTTTGTAAAAGGGCAGAAAGAGTTAAAGCTACAACTGGATTTTGTAGACTTGGAACCTGTAGTCGCTACCCTGCTTCCAACACCTCGTTTTGAACATTATGTTACGTACAAACAAAGGCAATCCCTTTGGAAAATGTATCATCCACCTCCAAGGGACTACGGCGACTTGCACGTACTTTTGGAGACTTTCCTGATTTGATTTAAAATTGAACCTAAGGCCTTTGTCAGTAAACGACTGTGGCATTTTTAGCTTTAATTTTTAATCAATTTACTAATGAAAAATAATTTTTTGATCCTTGTTGCGCTTTTTACAAGCAGGGTGCTCTTGTTTGGTCAAGGCCCTCCAATAACGGCGGATAAACCCATTATGCTGGGCGGTAAGAGTTTTACGGTAAAAACCTTGACGGAAATACGCACGACGCAAAGGGGTACCTTTTCCTATGTGCCTTTAATGTTACACTATCTACCTACCTCCAATTCTTTGGTGGCCGTGCATCTCCCTTATATTGGTTTTAGTTTTGAAGATGGGGACAGTGGTGGAGAACTAGCAGATATTAAATTGCTGGGAAAATACCAGTTCTTCCGTAAGGACGCTACAGGAAAGACCTTTCGGGTAGTGGCAAAAACGGTGCAGACCTTACCTACGGGAAGAAAATTGGACCTTATTGATCTAAGTACGGGCTACTATGCCGGTTACTATGGTGTAGTAGCAGGATACGAAACCTTAAAATATGGTATTTCCAATGAGTTGGGGTATAATTGGATTCCTAATGGTTCTTTGGATGAGTTCAGGTATAAATTGGGTTTTGGATTGCCATTGCTTAAACCCCAATATCCCAACAAACAACTCAACCTGTATTTTGAATACACCAACTCTTGGGTAACGGAACGGGATTGGTACCAGCTGCTCTATGCGCAGGGAATCCAATACGCCGGTAAGAACATCACTTTTGATTTTGCTATACAATTGCCTTTGGTGAATGACGTGGACGAAGGCAGAAAATTGCGGCAGAGCATTTTTATAGGTACACGGTATACATTTTGATTAAAATTTAAAAACCCACGTATTTTAGTTTGATAACCCATGGAAATTATAATGATAGAAATATGAAACGAATACTTTTAATGTTAACAGTTGGTTTTTTGACTTTAGCAGCTGCTAATGCCCAAAAGACAAGAGATACTTTTATGGTCCAAGTAGATGGTTTGGGCTGTCCTTTTTGTGCCTATGGCCTAGAAAAGAAATTCAAGGAGTTTAAAGGAATAAAGCATGTTAAGATCGATATAGAA
The DNA here is from genome assembly GCA_937959125.1 of uncultured Croceitalea sp. Lineage (GTDB taxonomy): Bacteria > Bacteroidota > Bacteroidia > Flavobacteriales > Flavobacteriaceae > Croceitalea. Next base: position 344 of record CALGQU010000212.1, on the reverse strand, counting down.
ACGGGGGATTTTAGTTTTAGTTTTCCCTCGGAAAAATCGCTTTCCATGGAGGATGTCGTCAGCCAAGTGGAAAAAGCGGGCTATACCCCAATAACGACAAGGATTGTGAGGGCAGATGGGACCGTTGAAAGCTCTGAAGATGATAAAGCTGCATTAGATCCTAAGAAGCTGGTGAAGAAAGAGGTACATGTGGCTGGGAATTGTGAGCAATGCAGGGCACGTATAGAAAATGCCGCGAAACGATTAAGTGGGGTAGGTACGGCTAGTTGGAGCGAAGATTCCAAACTACTCTCCTTAAGTTTTGACCCAAGTATGGTGTCCTTGGAAAAAATAGAACGATCCGT